>NZ_DKIK01000192.1:0-17631 GCF_002454215.1 Acinetobacter sp. UBA6720 | reverse complement strand
GGCTCATAACCCGAAGGTCGTTGGTTCAAAGCCAGCTCCCGCTACCAAGTTTCTAAAAGAGGCTCACAACAAGGTGGGCCTTTTTGCACAGTGGATATTGATTTTCTGTGCAATAATTGGGGCGATTACGCCCTTTTTTATTGGCTATCGTGTAGTGTCGATGTGCGCCGGATACGGTGAAAGTCAAAGTGTCATGTTCCACTACTACTATAGTTTGTATTGGTTTGTAGTGGTCAGTTTCGGCCATTGAATCGCACAAAATTGACGAGAGTAAATGAAGCTATCAAATAAAACCCAAGCACTCCAAGACTTAATTGCTCCTGCAGTGCAAGCCTGTGGTGTGGATCTTTGGGGAATTGAATTCCTTCCTCAAGGCAAACGTTCTTTATTGCGTATTTATATCGACAAAGCGGTCGATGAACATGCAGAACCTGTTATCAATGAAGATGGTGAGCTTGAACAAGGGCGCGGTATTGGTGTTCAGGACTGCGTACGCGTGACTCAACAGGTCGGTGCAATGCTCGATGTGCATGATCCAATTTCAGGTGAGTATGCGCTTGAAGTATCTTCACCAGGTTGGGATCGTCCATTTTTCCAACTTGAACAATTACCAGCATATGTTGGTCAACAAATTGCGTTCCGTTTGATCAGTGCAGTTGATAATCGTCGTAAATTCCAAGCAAAATTGGTTGCTGTAGATCTTGAAGCAGAAATGATTCAAGTTGAAGTGGAAAAGCAACAAGTACTTGAAATTGATAGTAATAATATTGATAAAGCCAATTTGGTCTATCAAGATTAATTCATTTAATAAATAAGAATCTGAACGAAATAGGTGGCTTATGGCACGTGAAATTCTTACCGTCGTTGAAACGGTTAGTAATGAAAAAGGTGTAAGTCGTGAAGCGATTTTCGAAGCCTTGGAACAAGCGCTTGTTGCTGCGACTAAAAAGAAGTTCTACGAAGGAACAAACTCTGAAGAAGCGCAGCTTCGTGTAGAGATTGATCGTAAAACGGGTGAATATAGTACTTTCCGTCAATGGACCGTAGTTGCGGATGAAGATCATGAAATGCCTGCGTGCCAAGACGCCATTTCAGATGTTGATCCAGCAAAATGGTCGATCGGTGATGTACGAGAGCTTGAAGTTGAGTCAATTGACTTCGGTCGTATTGCAGCACAAATTGCGAAACAAGTGATTGTTCAGAAAATTCGTGAAGCAGAGCGTGCGTTGATTGCGGATGCGTATGAGTCGAAAGTGGGCGAGTTGATCTACGGTGAAGTGAAAAAGCAGACCAAAGATGGCTTTATCATTGATCTTGGTGACAATGCAGAAGCGTACCTTGCACGTGAAGAAATGATTGCAAAAGAAATTTTGCGTCCAAAACAACGTGTAAATGCGATTTTGTTTAATGTGAACCGTGAAGGTCGTGGCGCACAGCTTCAGTTATCTCGTGCCAAGCCAGAAATGCTCATTGCGTTGATGAAAAAGGAAATTCCTGAAATTTCTGAAGAAATCATCGAGATTAAAGCAGCGGCGCGTCAACCGGGCGTTCGTGCTAAAATCGCTGTGAAAACCAACGATCATCGTATTGATCCGGTGGGTGCATGTATTGGTATGCGTGGTACACGTATCCAAGCAGTTCAGCAAGAGTTGAACGGTGAGCGTATTGATGTAGTGGTATGGTCTGATGATCCTGCTCAGTATATTGCGAGTGCTTTAGAGCCAGCAGATGTATCGGGTATCGTGATTGATGAAGAAGAACGTACAGCTGACATTATTTTCGCAACCAGCGATCAATTAGCGCGTGCGATCGGTTCTCAAGGTCAAAATGTTCGACTTGCATCTGAATTGACCGGTTACAAACTGAACATGATGCTTGAAGAAGAGTATCATGCTCGTCAGCAAAACGAAGCTCAACAATACCTAGACTTATTTGTATCACGTTTAGATATTGAAGAAGATTTGGCAATGGCTTTGGTTGAAATGGGCTTCACTTCTTTGGAAGAGATTGCTTATGTTCCGGCTGAAACATTTGACGAAATTGAATTAGATGCTGAAGTGGTTGAATTACTTCAAGGCCGCGCAAAAGAAGTTGCATTGGCTGATGCATTGAAACAGCAAGAAAACATCCAAGATCCAAGTGCAGAACTCGTTGCAATGGAAGGGATGACACAAGAGATTGCATATGCACTCGCAGCACGTGGTGTAATCACGATTGATGACTTGGCTGACCAAGCAACTGACGATATTTCAGATATTGAAGGTTTAGGTGCAGAGAAAGCGGGTCAACTTATTATGAAAGCGCGCGAATCATGGTTTAACTAGGAGATCATACATGACGGACAAGACGATACAAGAGTTAGCTCTCAGCGTGAACCGCCCTGTTGAGAAGCTCCTAGAGCAGGTTCGTGATGCAGGTTTACCACAGCGTAAATCGGACGATATTATCTCTACTGAACAACAAGATGCCCTCGTGCACCATTTGAAGAAAATTCATGGTCAAGACGATGGTCAGGCAGGAAAAATCACGTTGAAACGTAAAACGACCAGTACGGCTAAAGTAGCCAGTACATCAGGTAAGGCGAAAACAATTAATGTAGAAGTTCGCAAGAAGCATACATTTACTAAGCCAGATCCAGAACAAATTAAAGCAGAAGCTTTGGCGAAAGCACAAGCTGAGCAACAAGCGCGTGCAAACGTGCAAGCTATGGTTGAACCAAAAGCTGAAACGCCAGTTGTAAATAAAGCAGCTGCAAACTTTGAAGCAATGCGTGCTGCTGCTAAGCAAGAAACGACGAAGCAAGAAGTCGCAAAAGCAGCAGTTGTGGTGAAACGTAAATCAACCAATAAACCTGTGGTTAAAGCCCAAGTTAAAGTGATTGAAACACCAGAACAGAAAAAAGCGCGCGAAGCTCAGGCAGCTCAACTTAAAGCAACTGAAGAAGCAGCTCGTCGTAAAGCAGCTGAAGAAGCACAGCAACGTACACTTGAGCAAATGCGTCAAATGGCGTCTAAATACTCAAATGAAGATGCAACAGCAACGATTCGTGTCGTGGATGATTCTCCACTTGCAGCGGGTCTTGTTGGTCAAGCATATGAAGATTCATTTGCCAAAGAAGACCGCGATATCAAACGTGGTACCAATACACCAGGTGCGCGTGCACCGAAGAAAGGTGGTCGTCGTGGTGAAGAACAGTCTTTCCGTGACAACACGCATAAACGTGGTTTAAAAACCAGCCAAGCAAACAAGCATGGCTTTGAAAAACCAGTTAAAAAACAAGTTTATGATGTTGAAATTGGTGAAACAATTGTGGTTGCTGACTTGGCTGCGAAAATGGCAGTTAAAGTACGCGAAGTGATTAAGTCGCTCATGAAAATGGGTGAACTTGTAACTCAAAACCAAGCGATTGATCAAGAAATTGCAGCGTTGATCGTGGAAGAAATGGGCCATAACCCAGTTCTTGTATCGGATACCCAAGCTGAAGATAACTTACTTGAAGCAGCAGAAGAAGCACGTGGCGCTCAAACGACTCGTCCTCCTGTTGTAACTATCATGGGTCACGTTGACCATGGTAAGACATCATTGCTTGACCGTATTCGTCGTTCAAAAGTGGCAGCTGGTGAAGCGGGTGGTATCACTCAGCACATCGGTGCATATCATGTAACGACTGATAAAGGCATTATCACATTCTTAGATACTCCGGGACACGCAGCATTTACTGCAATGCGTTCACGTGGTGCGAAATCGACAGACATCGTGGTATTGGTTGTTGCGGCGGATGATGGTGTAATGCCACAAACAGCTGAAGCGATTGATCACGCACGTGCTGCTGGTACGCCAATTATTGTTGCAATCAACAAAATGGATAAAGAGTCTGCTGATCCAGACCGTGTATTGAATGAATTGACTGTGAAAGAAATCGTTCCTGAACAATGGGGTGGTGACGTTCCTGTTGCAATGGTTTCAGCACATACAGGTCAAGGTATTGATGAGCTTCTAGATATTATTTCAATCCAAGCTGAATTGCTTGAGTTGAAAGCATCTGAAGAAGGTGCTGCTCAAGGTGTCGTGATTGAAGCACGTGTAGACAACAGCCGTGGTGCGGTCACGTCTATCCTTGTTCAAAACGGTACATTGAAAGTAGGTGACCTGGTTCTTGCGGGTGCATCTTATGGTCGCGTACGTGCGATGACAGATGAAAACGGTAAACGTATTCAATCTGCAGGTCCTTCAATTCCAGTGGAAATTTTAGGTTTACCTGAAGCGCCAATGGCGGGTGACGAAGTTCTTGTTGTGAATGACGAGAAGAAAGCACGTGAAGTTGCGGATGCGCGTATGGATCGTGAACGTCAAAAACGTCTTGAGCGTCAAAGCGCAATGCGTCTTGAAAATATCATGGCGTCTATGGGCAAGAAAGATGTACCTATCGTCAATGTGGTATTGAAAACTGATGTACGTGGTACATTGGAAGCATTACACGTTGCTCTTGCTGACCTTGCAACAGACGAAGTTAAAGTCCGTGTCATTGGTTCAGGTGTTGGTGCGATCACTGAATCTGACGTGACACTAGCTGAATCTTCTGAAGCAGTTCTTCTTGGCTTTAACGTACGTGCGGATAACGCAGCACGTCAAAAAGCAGATGCTGACGGCATCGACATTCGTTACTACTCAATTATCTATCAATTGATTGATGATGTGAAAGCAGCGATGAGCGGTAAACTTGCACCAGAACACCGTGAAACCATTCTGGGTGTGGCTGAAGTACGTGAAGTGTTCCATTCAAGTAAGTTTGGTGCTGCAGCAGGCTGTATGGTACTTGAAGGTGTATTACACCGTAACAAACCAATTCGTGTCCTTCGTGATGACGTGGTTGTGTTCCAAGGTGAGCTTGAATCACTTCGTCGTTATAAAGAAGTGGTTGAAGAGGTTCGTGCTGGTATGGAATGTGGTCTTGCGGTGAAAGGTTATAAAGACATCAAAGCACTAGATAAGATTGAAGTGTACGATGTTCAATTGATCAAACGGAGTCTTTAATGGCGGGTAGTCAACGTCTTAAGCGTATGGCGGATACAGTACAACGAGAGTTGTCTGAATTGATCCGTCAAGAGCTGAAAGATCCACGCTTAGGTGGTCTTGTGACCATCTCTGCGGTGAAAGTAAGTCCAGACTTAGGTTATGCTGAAGTGTATGTGACTGTAATGGGTCGTGAGCTTGGCGATGAGCAAAGTGAGGCAGCCAATAAAGAAACCCTAGATGTGTTAAACAAAGCATCTGGTTTCTTGCGTCATGAACTCAGCCGTCGTATTAAGACACGTATTACACCGCGTTTGCGTTTCCATTACGACAAAACCAATGCATATGGTAACTATATGTTTGGTCTGATTGCAGAAGCAGTGAAGGATTTACCCGCTGACGAAGCAAAAAAAGATGATGAGTAATTCAGTTTAACTGAGCATAAAAAAGCCACCCGAGGGTGGCTTTTTTATTTGCTTCATTTACATTTACAAATTGAATGAGTCAGAAATACCGAGTGTGGCTGTGATTTCTATGTTACTGAGAAAGATCATCATTATGCTGCTTTTGGAAAGCCCTACGGCGCGTGCGTTGCCAAGGTAAGGGGCGATTTAAAGCTTCTGGTACATCACCACTGAGTGAGCGTAAACGTAAATGCAATGCTGCTTGTGCCATTAAGTTAGCAGATACTGGTGCAGTCAAAAATGCAAATAAAGTGAGCAATAGTTCAGGAAAACCAAAGCGACCTTGAAATGCAGAATAAATCATGGCAGCAATCAAAAAACTGCCCAAGCCAAGCGTACTTGATTTTGTGGGTGCGTGAAGACGCATGAATAAGTCGGGTAGGCGTACCATTCCAATCCCTCCAACCAGCATGAAGAAAGTGCCGATCATGAGAAAAATTGAAACCAGAATTTCCATTGTGAGTTGCATCGATCTTGCTCCTAGTCAATCACATGACCTGAGGTGAAGTAGCGTGCTAAAGCGGCTGTAGATACAAAGCCTAACATCGCAACCAATAGCGCACCTTCAAACAATGAGGTGCTGGCCCAGTAAATGCCTAAAATGATAATCAAACAGGTGGCATTTAAAAATAAGGTATCGAGTGCTAATAGTCGGTCCACGATGGATGGGCCAATGATTAAGCGAATCAAGCACAGCAGCATTGAGATCGTGACGGCAATTAAACAGATGCCGAGAGCATACGGTAAAATAGTCATGCATTATCTCCTGCTTGAACACCAAAAATTTGCATCAAAGGTTTTTCATAGCGCGCTTTAATATTTTGGATTTCGGCATCAGCATCATCCGTGCTGAGTGCGTGGACCAAAATATCCCCACGATCTTGGTCAATCCCTGCTGAAACGGTTCCAGGCGTTGTGGTAATAATCATTGCCAATAGTGTATTGACTTCCTCATGCTGCGTTTCAAGCGGAACACGAAACCATTTGGGTTGTAGACGATCAATCGGCCCTAGAACTTGTTTTGCCACGGTAATATTGGACATCACAATATCGTAAAGTACGACAAAAAGTAGTTTAACTGCTGATTTCCATTCAATATTTGGCGTATATGCAATGAAAGGTTTAATGAAACGTGGAATAAAGATACCGAGTAAAACTGCCATGACTAAACTCGCTGCTTCAACACTATGCGCCAGCATTAGCCAACTAAGTGCAACCACAACCGAAACAAAAGGGTGGGGTAACCAACGTTCCAAAAACGACGTTTTTTTCATGTTTAAGGCTCCACCGTAGGTTCTAGTCGTTCTGTGTTTGGTTGCTCTTCAGCCTGATGCTGCTGTTGCATTTGACGCTGTTTGTATTCAGAAATATGTTCACCTTCCAGTGTTTCTTCCGAAATTAAATATGGAATCAAATGTGCATTTGGATCCACGCGTTCGCCACCATATTTGGTTTCAGGTAAATTTTCACTATCGAACGGTTGTACGCTAATGGTTTGCCCATGCTCATCGGTTTTAAGCAAAGTTTGTTCATAGAGCGCATTATTTTGGATTTGCATAGCGGTTTGGTAAGTGTACTTCTGAATTGGACTTGCAAAGACCATATAGCCAATTAAACCGACTAATAAAAGATAAATGGTTTTGTCATTGCGTTTTGGTGCTTGCTCAGGCAAGGCTTGATAGGTGGTATAAGCAGGCTCGATAGGGTTATCTTCAGGCTTTGTTGCACGCCAGAACAGAATAAAACCCACACGAGTAAAGGCGATAATGCTGAGTAAGCTGACGACCAAAACCGTCAAAATGATCAACAACTGATAAGGTGAATTAGAGGTTGCTTGTAATATAAAAACCTTACCTAGGAAGCCACTAAATGGAGGCAAACCAGCCATCATCAAAGCAATTGTAAAGTAGGTAATAGAGAGTATCTTCTGCTGTTTCATTTGAGGTGCGATTTTAAAGTGGTCTTTAAATTCACCGCGTTGTGAAGTAATCCAACCACTTAAAATGTAAAACGCGGCTGCAATAATAGTACTGTGTACCAAATAATATAGTGCCGCTGCCCATGCCAAAGTATTGAATAGGGAAATGGCGATTAAAATCGTGCCTACAGAAGACAAAATCATAAAACCAATGAAACGACGTAAGCGTTCCGCACCCATCGCACCAATCACACCATAGACAGATGTAATCAAACCAATTGGTAATAAAATGTATTGCAGAATTTCACGGCTAATTGCATCGTCAAATACGGTGCCGTTGACACGTAAAATGGCATAAATACCGACTTTGGTCATGATGGTGAACAGAGCCGCCACAGGCGTCGTTGCCACCGCATAGGTTTTGGGTAACCAAAATCCGACAGGTAGCATGGCTGCTTTAATGCCAAAGACTGTAAACAACAATAGCCCACCTGCAACCGCGATACGATGTTGATCGGCTTCTAATACAGGCATCAAACGTGCAACATCCGCCATATTGAGGCTACCGACACTGCCGTAAATCATGCCAAGGCCAATCAGAAATAGGGCTGATGCCAACAGGTTAATGGTGACGTAGTGAATGCCCAGTTGAAAACGCGCTTTGCCTTGACCATGCAGTAACAAGACATAAGAGGCCATCAACAAAATTTCAAAGAACACGAACAGGTTAAATAAGTCGCCTGTCAGGAAAGCGCCTGTGAGACCCATCAGCAGGAAATGACACATGGCATGAAAGTAACGTCCACGCTCATCCCATTCTTTGCTGGCAAACCACATTACAGGAACTGCCAAAGCATAGGTTAAGACCAACATGAGTGCAGACAGTTGATCGAGGACCAAAACAATACCAAACGGCGCTGCCCATTCACTCAGGTTGTAAACGCTGATTTGCCCTGAGCTTGCAAAGATCAGATAGTTGACTGCGGTGAATAAACCGAGCAAACCTGAAGTATAACTGATACCCCGACGCCAAGGTTGTCGCCAGTCTTGTGCTAAAGAACCTGATCCCGGATTACCCAATAATACCAACACAAAAGCGGTAAGGGCAGGGATTAGAATACTAAAAATTGGGGTGTGTTCGGTCCAAAAGTGGATGAAGTCATTCATTATGGCTCATCCTCACGTGGGTCAATTTGTGGTATTTCTTCTTTAGAGTCAACGTGGTCGGTTCCTGTTTCATAGCGACTGCGTAAGGCCAGTTGTACAATAAAAGCAGTGGTGGCAAAGCCAATCACAATTGCGGTTAACACCAAGGCTTGCGGAAGGGGATCGGTTGCTTTGCTGGCTTCGGTGAGTACCGCAGGCGCATTGATTTGGAGTCGGCCCATAGCAAATAAAAATAAATTGACAGCATAGCCAATCATGGCCAACCCTAGTACCACAGGAAAGGTACGGGCACGTAAAATCAGATAAATACCTGTTGCAGTCAATAGACCAATAGCGGAGGCAAGTAACAATTCTAAACTAATCATATTAATCCCCCTTTGGTACGACTGGACCAGACATGCTGGAGTGACGAGAGTCACCTAAAACAGAAATGAGCAACATGGTCGCGCCTACAACCGTAATATAAACACCGACATCGAATAGTGCTGCGGTTGCAAGATGCATTTCGCCTAAAATTGGTGGCGACACATAAAAGTGTGCGCTGGTGAGGAATGGGCGTCCCCAAAACCATGCGCCTAAGCCTGTTAAGCCTGCGATAACTAAACCTGTACCAATCCAGATTTCATACAAACGACCTGATTTGGCTTTGAGCAGCTGTTCCGCATGGTCTTGACCGAGTGCCATGTACTGAATAATCAAGGCCAAAGCGGTAATTAAACCCGCGATAAACCCACCGCCCGGCAGGTTATGCCCGCGTAAGAAGATATACAGACTGACCACCAAGGCAATCGGTAAAATCCACGATGCGCTAATGCGAAGCATGAGTGGCGATGGATTGAAACGGTAGCTGAGACCTTGGGTCATGGTGGTACCGTGAGCACGCATACCATCCATTAAACACAGTGCACCGATGCCTGCAATACCGAGGACTGTAATTTCACCAAAGGTATCGAAACCACGGAAGTCAACTAAAATGACATTGACGACGTTGGTTCCACCGCCTAGTGGAATCGACTGTTGCATGAAGAACCATGAAATGGAGTTGTGATCACGGGTTAAAATGAGCCATGTAATCCATGCAATGCCAAGTCCGCCACCAATCGCAATGAGAGCATCGCGCCAACGACGTGAGACACTTGATTCATACGGTGTGAGTTGCGGTAAAAGCGATAAACTCATCAATAGCAATACGGTAGTGACCACATCGACGGTGATTTGTGTCAGAGCTAAATCTGGTGCAGAGAAGCAGACAAAAATCATGGTCACGACTAAACCAATCGCGCCACTGATCAATACCGCTTTAATGCGTTCATGGTGAAACCAAAGCATCATCCAGCATGAAGAGAATAACAGTAGCCACAGTACGATCGCTAAGGCTGGAGCATGGGCGAGTTCACGTGTACCTGTGCTAATGCCTTGGCCTAAGAATGGAATGGCTACTAAAACAATGCTAAATAGTACAATCCAGAGCAGATAGCTCTGTAATTTACCGTTTTCAGTCAATCGTTTAAATTTGCGTGAGTTGAGCAGGAGTGACTTTAGGAATAAGTCAAAAGCCACTCGACCTTGCAGACGACCTAAATATGGATCAAGATCAATTTCTCGAATTTTGCCGCCTTTCGCCAGACTGAAATAGAAAATTAGACCGCCGACCAAGGCAATAGCACTCATCAACAATGGCAGGTTAAAACCATGCCATAGGGCAAGATGTGTGCCTTCAAAATTCATCATTTGGGTACTGGCGCGTGCTGTACTGTTAACGATGTTTTCAACCATTAGGGCAGGGAATAAGCCGACTAAAATACATAGAATCGCCAGTAAAGTGGCTGGTGCACGCATGCCAAACGGTGGCTCATGTGCATCTTTGTTTGGGACTTGTTGGCCTACAGGACCATCGAAAAAAACGCCGTGAACTAAACGTACAGAGTAAGCTACCGCAAAAATCCCCGCCAGTGTCGCGACAATCGCAGAGCAGATGAGCACAGGGCCAGACAGGTTGCTGAGCAGCTCAGTAAAGAACATTTCCTTAGATAAGAAACCATTGGTCAAGGGCACGCCAGCCATCGACGCGGCAGTGACCATGATTAGCGTAGCGGTATAAGGCAACAGTTGCCATAACCCGCTAAGCTTACGCAAGTCACGTGTGCCTGACTCATGATCAATAATGCCCGCAATCATGAACAGCGCTGCTTTAAAGGTGGCATGGTTAATAATATGAAAAATCGCCGCAGCCACAGCCAATGGTGATCCAATCCCCAACAGACACATGATCAGGCCGAGGTGGCTGATGGTTGAATAGGCCAATAAACCTTTCAGGTCTTCTTTAAAGATGGCAAAAAATGCAGCCATACACAGGGTAAACAGGCCAATAAAGGTGACCAAATTATGGAACAGTGCCGCACCTGCAAAAATCGGTAACAGTCGTGCCACCAAGAAGATGCCCGCTTTGACCATGGTTGCTGAGTGTAAATAAGCAGACACGGGGGTCGGGGCTGCCATTGCGTTGGGTAACCAAAAGTGGAATGGGAATTGCGCACTTTTGGTAAAAGCACCGAGTAAAATCAGTAACAGCGTCGGAACAAATAAAGCATGACCTTGAATCTGTGTGGTCATTGTCAAGATTTGATCAATCTCGTAGGTGCCAGTGATTTGGCCGAGCAAGATGAAACCACCCAGCATGGCCAGTCCGCCCATACCCGTAATGGTCAAGGCCATTCGTGAGCCACGTTGCGCCGCGTCGTAATTGCTCCAATAACCGACCAACAGAAAAGAGGAGATACTGGTCAGTTCCCAAAAAACGAGGAGTAAAATTAAATTATTGGAGAGTGAAATTCCAAGCATGGCTGCCATGAACAACATGAGCAGTAGATAGAGTTTATTGAGAGAATTTTTGGGGCCTAAATAAAAATAGGCATAAATATAAATGAGGGTTCCGATGCCGCTGATGAGTAAGGCAAAGAGGAGGCCTAAAGCGTCTAGACGGAAACTGAAGTTAATGCCAAGCTGCGGCAACCACGACCACGACTGCGTAATGACAGCGCCATTAAACACGTCTCGTGCTTGGGTCAGTAATAAGCCTAAACTTGTCATACTGACCCCAACAGCTGCGAAGGCGGTTAGCCTACGTGAGCTCTGCTTCAGTAATGAGACAAGGGTTGTGCCAAGTATTAACGGTAACAATATAATAATCGGTAGCACACTCGTTTCCATTGTCGTGAATAGGTCAAAACCTATTGGTGAATCTCATCTTTCAAGGATTACAGGACTGCAAAGAGCAGCCCAAGAGTTTCAATCTTGAAAGCCAATGTGAAATTTAAAAATAATGAAGTTGTGTTGCGCAACTCATGAAGCGTTATAGCAAAATCCGATTTCAGTTAGAAATTTGCAAGTAAAACCGATCATATAACATGACTAAAACAACATCAATCTTTTTTGCGCTGACGCAAAACATTATACGCATGATGGTCGTTTCTTGGTGGCTAGGAGGTACTTTCTCAGTGCAAGAAATGTAAAAAAGCGACCATTGGTTGCCTGTTTTTAGAGTTGAAATGGTGATACTGATGAAGCCGGCTAAGATAATGGATTAGTAGATGAGGCATCATCTTCAGCACTGAGTAAAGCAATCAAATGCTGTTGCTGTTCGAGAGAGAGTTGCTGCTGTATTTGTGTGAATAATTCAGCCACATTTAAATCTTGAGGTTCAGCCGCAATCGGTTCGATGGTTCGATTGGTCGCTTCATGATTGGCAAGGTTTTGGTAAATGGCATCGAACTGATGTTGCAGTGCATCGAGCTGGATCGGACTTAATTGTTTATTTTCCAATTTGAGGCACTGAAACTCGTTGGCTTGTTCCAGCAGCTCACTTCGGTTACCTGAAGCGATAATTTGCAGTCGAGGAAAAGCCTGATTTAAACGTTTTAAAATGACTTGTGTCATATTTTGATCCAGTTGATGATCAATCGCATCAATCAACAGCACACCGTCACCTTCTAAACAAGGGAACAGGCTTTCAGGGTTGAGTAAGCATAAACGTCGCACGATATCGCCAACGAGCGCCACCCAGTTGCGAATACTATTGGAAAGCTGTTGATAGAGCATGCTGTTGCCCTGATAGCGCACCATCAGTTGTAATTTGGGATGATATTGCAGATACATATCTTCAATCTCAGGCAGCACGGTTGCTAACGCCTGCTTGAGCGCTTGTAGGCTGGGTGACTGGATGTGTGCTTGAGCCTGAGCTAGTTGATAGTTTAAGGGAATATCTGGTGGCATATTTTTGGGCTGATGCAATATCGTTTGTAAAAACTGTGCGGTTTGTGCATTTTCAATATCGCTGATTTCACGAAACCACTCAAAGAAGCGCGCAAAGGTGGTATAGGGAATAGCTGAAATTTCATAGGCATGTGCATGTTGGAAAATCAAGGGATTGTTTTTGCTGAGAATATTCATCTCATTGACAAAACGTTCCGCAGGATAATACGCAATCAACGGCAAACCTTGCAGCGGATCTTGTAGCGTTGCCTGCTGATATAGATTGACCAGTTGTTCGAGTTCCAAGGTTTCCACTCGACTGATGCCAATGCCTTGTTGGTTTAAGGTTTTGTAGAGTTGCCATGTATAGGGTTCGGGCGTAGCATCGGCTACCGTAGGTTTGAGAGCATACAGCTCCGCGGGTACAGCAACTTGAATATCAATTTTGGACTGTAGGCGGTTCAGCATAATATCGTGATCTAACATCACCACACCCGCAGAGCGTAAATCTTTATAGCGGGCTGCAAACCAAGTCAGAGCCTGATAGCTAAAACGTAAGATCGAGGTCTTGCCTGAGGCTTGATCACCTAAAATTAAAGTGACAGGTTTGTCGTGATAAGAAAAATCGACTTTGAGGTCAGCAAAATGCAGGATGTGTTTCAGGTGAATGGATTGAATTTTCATAGAACACCCGCAGACGTGGTTGCTATTTTTACATTCGATTATCCAGCCACTTTACGCAATGAGCTTGGCATCTGTTTTTTGAGCTGTTGCATCAGGTCGTAAATGTGATGAATATTTAGACTTACTTTAGCACGAGTACAAGCCACGTAAAGCAGTCTTAACTCTTCATCACTAATTTTATGGTCTTTGTCGTTGACCTTAAATTGGTAATCATCTTCGATGTGAACGCGGTTCCACTCTAAGCCTTTGGCTTTGTGGGCGGTGGAAATAATATAATCCGCTTGTTCAATCGGCGTAATCTTCGCGAGGGCTTTTTTGAGTGGATCGGTGCCATGATCATCTACTAATTTCACTAAAGGCTTGATGTCACTGCCGTCATTGGTTTCGCAGTATTCATGTACATCGTGCCAAGAATTAAACCACGCCAGTTCAGGCACATCGGTGACGCGCTTACCTTGTTTCAGCATCGCTGCGGCATCGACAAAGCGGTTCAGTTTGACATGGTCGGCTTGTAGGCTGACTTTATCGCCATGAACCAATCCTGAGAGTAACAGTTCCATAGCGCGGGCATTGGTGCGACATAAAATCGCATCGCGCATTTTGGTATGGGGTTTGTTGACCACTTTAGAGTTGAGCTGAGGGTTGCCCATGAGCGGTACAGTTTCATTCAGGGCACCTAAAATAGCATTGGCATGTAATGCAATCTCTTCACCAAAACGGAACGAGGTGGTGAGGCGCGATTCAGGCAAAGGCAGTTGTTGCATGGCATTGACTGCGCCACGCCATGCATAAATTTGTTGGTGGGCATCACCGACATAAATCACTTGCGTATTGCGCTGTTTCAGTAAGATGCCCAACATTAGCGGATCGGCATCTTGGGCTTCATCAAATAACACATAGTCACTTGGGATATTCGGTTCAGACAGTGCCCACAGTTTTAAATAAATGTCGTGACCAATCCCCGCTTGATGATGAGGGTCGATGGATTCTAACCAACGACGTTCAATGGCAGGGTAGAGGTGCTTTTGTAGTGAGTCGATGTCATCGGGATGCAACCAGCTCGGTGCTTGTAAATGACGCGGTGCTGGGTACTGAGAACTGGTTGAACAAAAGTGACTCACGGCATTGGCCACAAGGCTGGCCAAACGGGATGGCATCAACACATATTTTTCATAACGTCCGCCCATCATCCGTCTTAAGGTAATCGGTTCAAGACGGTATTCTTTTGCGATAAAACTCGGACTTAAGCGAGGTAGACGAAGTTTGTCGGTCACTCCACGTGGAACACTGCGAAAAGCAAGCGAGTGGAAAGTTCGGCAGTCGACATTGCCATGAAACTTCGTTTGCGCTTCGCTGGCAATGGCTTTGTTGAATGCCAAATACATGCCACGTCTTTGTGGCATGGCATCGCTAATCATTTGCAGGGTAGTGGTTTTACCTGTGCCTGCATAGGCAATCACTTTAAACGATTTGCCCAGACGTGCGTTATCAATGGCAATGGCTTGCTCATAAGTCGCGCTCGGTTTGATGATATTCGACACAGGCAATAAACTTAGTGGTTACGGTTGGCTTTTTCAAGCAAACCAGAAAGCCCTTGACGACGTGCCAATTCATTGAGAACCACTTGAGGGTCTAAGTCGAAATAACCTAAAACCACAATCGTATGGAACCAAAGGTCTGCCACCTCATAGATCAAATCATTTTTATGATCTTCATTGGCTTCAGACTTAAAATCTTTCGCGGCAATTACTGTCTCAATGGCTTCTTCACCAACTTTTTCTAAAATTTTGTTGAGACCTTTGTGGTACAGCTTTGCCACATAAGACGAATCTGGATCTGCTGCTTTACGCTCAGCCATCATTTGACCGAGGTAGGACAAAACTTCAACTTGCTCAGACTGCGCCGTTGAGGCATTCATTGCCAATGTATGTGGGTTGGTCGATTTTCCACCATAAATCGCGTTCGGGTCTTTGAGCTGTGCATCCACAATTTCCCAGCCATTTGGCGTGAGTTTACGGTAGAAGCATGATTCGCGACCTGTGTGACAGGCAATCCCGCCGTGCTGTTCAATTTGTAGCACGATTACATCGGCATCGCAGTCGAGACGAATTTCATGTACGGTCTGAAAATGCCCAGATTCTTCGCCTTTGTGCCATAACTTGTTGCGCGAACGAGAGAAATACACAGCTTGGTTTTTCTCGGCTGTCAAAGCCAAAGCTTCACGGTTCATCCATGCCACCATCAGAACACGCCCTGTTTGGTGATGCTGTGCAATGGCAGGGACTAAACCTTGTTCGTTAAATTTTACTTCATCGAGCCATTGCAAATTGTTCATAAGATTTCACCAAGCGAATAAATATTGAGAGTGTTACGATGTCAACGTAGCGCGCTATAGTCTACGTGATTTAAACAGAATAGAGGAGAAACTTTCTACAGTTATCTCACCGTGGCTTAATTGATGTATTTTAGAAATTCATCTATCCGTCACCCATCCAAAGCGGATGACGATGATTGTCGTTGCATTCTACATCGAATGATTGTTTTGTTTTGCAATATCCTGATAGTTCATTTGACTGAACATGCCTAATTTTAAACCTGAAATCGTCACTGCCATTTCTTTACGGAAATAGGGGATTCGATACATCCAAGCAAAGCTTAAATCACGTAAACCCCCTGTCCACCATAGCTCAGACTGGTAAAGGGGTGTGAGTAAACGACTTAAAAATTGATAGAATGCCGTCGAACTTTGACGGTGTTGATGATACGTTTGCCAGAGTTGAACATAATCAATGTTCTCATTTTTCCTTGCGCTTTGAAATGCTTGCCCCAAAGCCCATGCATCTAAAAGGGCCATATTTGCACCTTGTCCAAGTTGTGGACTCATCGCATGTGCGGCATCACCCATGACACCAATACGACCCTCACCAAACTTAGACAGTACCACATCACGATAATTTGCAGTTAGCCATTGCGATTTTTGCTCAGGCTGGGCAATGACTTGTTCTAACCAATCCGCAGCAGGTTTCCAACGCTTAGACACTTGGTTTAACCAGTCGGAATGCGCTTGTGAGTTGTGTAGAAAATTATTCAGTTGATGGCTTGGAAGACTCCAAAACACACTCGACAGTCTTTGCTTGGGTTCATGTGGCACTGTGCCTGTTGGTAAGATTCCCAGCATCATTTTAGAGCGGTCATGAAACTGATGTAAAATTTCAGTATCTAATTCAAGGCATTCAGGAACAATCGTCCATTTGGCTCCCCAAGGATAAGCTTGATCAACCTTTACCCATTTTTTGGGTCTTAAAAGGCTACGTGCGCCATTGGCGATGATTACAGCATCAAAAGCTTGATCAAATGCTTCGCCATCTTTTGTACCCAAAACTTGGATATGATTTATTTTTTCTTCTAATGTTTGAATGTCGGTATTCATCTGCCAAGTAATGAATTCAGAATATTCACAGCATTTATTTTCTAAAACATGGCATAACGTTGCTCGGTGGATACCGACGCCATAAAAATCAGAATGCGCTTGTTGATAATGACTATTGACCAGTAAAGTTCCACTCGGTAACTGACCTTTGAGTCCTGTGACTTTTGCACCCAGTCTTAAAACTTCATCTAAGAGACCTAAATGCTCAAAAACAGCTAAACCAGAGGGCTGGAGTAACAGTCCTGCGCCGACAGGTTCAAGTTCTGAGGCTTTTTCTAAAATACTGACTTGAATATTTTGCCGAGCCAGTAGAATCGCAGTGGCTAATCCTGCGGTTCCTGCACCGATGATGGCGAAGTGGGGGGAGTGATTAGAAATCATAGATCGAATGATTTAACCATTGTCTAAAAATGAGTTCATAACGAATATCATCAGATTTTTTTTAATTGGTCGATATTGATTTGAATGCAATCCTCTAACGAGCTTGCAATAACATTTCTTCTGCACGATTCGTTTTTTAATTCAATGGCTTGATCATACTTTTCTTGTTCACTTAAAATTATTGTTAGCATAAAAAAAATGTAATCTCGATTTTTCTTTATTTGGTCAGATTAAACAAGATTACATTAATGCGCAAATTTTGTTTATAAATCTTGTATGACCTGTGCAAAATGCTGTTTTTCCACCATTTCCAAGAACTCATC
>NZ_DKIK01000088.1:3004-3352 GCF_002454215.1 Acinetobacter sp. UBA6720 | reverse complement strand
TTTACAAACAGGCGGTTCAGCGTTGGCTACGATCTCAACAAGATCAAGCTCAACACTTTCAGCAGCGCGTAATGCTTCTGCCAAGCTAACAATACCTTTTTGCTCACCATTTTCGTCTACAAGACGGACTTCTTTCGCACGAATTTCATCATTCAACGCAGGACGGTTTGATTTGTTACCGCCCTGTTGATTACGGTCAGGCTGTTTAATCGCTGTTACTCCACAATGTACCGGCCGCGTTCGGCAACGGCTGCTTTTACTAAGTCAACGAAAGCGTCGATTGACATAGTACCCAAATTTTTCCCAGAGCGGGTACGGACATTTACTGTACCTTCCTCTACCTCACGG
>NZ_DKIK01000088.1:0-2809 GCF_002454215.1 Acinetobacter sp. UBA6720 | reverse complement strand
CATCACACATGCTTGGATTGGTGTCAACCAAGGTGGCATAAAGCCCGCATAGTGTTCGATTAGTATACCAATAAAACGTTCAAAACTGCCAAGTATTGCACGGTGCAACATCACAGGCTGATCACGATCATTGTCTTCAGTGACATATGACGCATCTAAACGTTCTGGCAGATTGAAGTCACATTGGATTGTACCACATTGCCATACACGGCCTAAGCAGTCTTTCAGTGAGAATTCAATTTTCGGACCATAGAATGCGCCTTCACCCGGTTGAAGTTCCCACTCCAAACCAGCAGCATCTAAAGCATCTGCTAAAGATTTTTCAGCCATATCCCAAAGTGCATCATCCCCGACACGTTTTTCCGGACGAGTAGATAACTTCATCTGCACTTCTTCAAAACCAAAATCTTTATAAACATCTAAAGTCAGTTTAATAAAGTCTGCCACTTCAGGCCCAATTTGTTCTTTGGTACAGAAAATGTGTGCATCGTCTTGAGTAAAGCCACGAACACGCATAATCCCGTGCAATGAACCCGATGGTTCGTTACGGTGACATGAACCAAATTCAGCTAAGCGAATTGGTAAATCACGGTAAGATTTCAAACCTTGGTTGAACACTTGCACGTGACATGGGCAGTTCATTGGCTTCACTGCATAGTTACGACTTTCAGAATGCGTCGTAAACATGTTGTCTGCATAGTTTGCAGCATGGCCTGATTTTTCCCACAGCGTAAAGTCTACGATTTGTGGTGTTTTAATCTCAAGATAACCATTGTCTTGCTGCACTTTACGCATGTATTGTTCAAGTACTTGGTAAATCGTCCAACCATTTGGATGCCAGAACACCATACCTGGTGCTTCTTCTTGCATATGGAACAGGTCTAAAGCTTTACCGATTTTACGGTGATCACGCTTTTCAGCTTCTTCAATACGTTTGATATAAGCCGCAAGCTGTTTCTTGTCTGCCCACGCTGTACCATAAATACGTTGAAGTTGTTCATTCTTCGCATCACCACGCCAGTAAGCGCCTGAAATTTTAGTCAGCTTGAACGATTTTAAGAATTTAGTGTTTGGTACGTGCGGACCGCGGCACATATCCAAATAATCTTGATGGTAGTACAAACCCATTTGTGTTTCTTCAGGCATGTCCGCGATCAAGCGTAATTTATACTCTTCACCACGTGCAGTGAATTCTGCAATCACTTCGTCACGTGGGGTCATTTTTTTGATGACATCATAATCTTGGTCGATGAGCTTTTTCATACGCTCTTCGATGGCCGCCATATCATCTAAAGTAAATGGACGTGGCATCCAGATGTCATAGTAGAAACCTTCTTCAATGACAGGACCAATCACCATTTTCGCTTCAGGGAACAATTGCTTAACCGCATGCCCCACCAAGTGAGCGCAAGAGTGACGAATAATTTCGACCCCTTCTTCGTCTTTAGGCGTAATAATTTGAAGGCTTGCATCCGTGGTAATCAGATCAGATGCATCGACTAAACGACCATCGACTTTTCCTGCAACTGTATTTTTAGCAAGACCTGGACCGATGCTCAGTGCAACGTCCATCACAGATACGGCTTGATCAAATTGTTTTTGATCGCCATTTGGCAAAGTGATAATTGGCATAAAAAATCCTTAAGGAGTGATGCCCCGTACCATGGAGCATGTCACCGCGAGATTATGATCGAGGTAAAACCTCAAAAGATAAAAACGGTGGATAAATAAAATCAGTCGAATTTTACACGTGTTATCCACAGGATTAAACCTTTTCGCCTAGAAAATTCGCTTTTCGGCGCATTTTGAATTCATTTGCCAGTCCATCACATCCCTCAAATAAGGGATTTGCTGTTGAACCTGCATATCACCACAAGGCTCAGAATAACGATTGCATCTATTTTTATTAAAAAATACCGTAACACAAGTAGACACACACCGATCAAAAAGCAAGCTAAAATCGAACTACAGATGGATCAATTCCGTAAAATTAATACATTCAGTTTAGATAAACTAAACAAAAAAGTTCAATAAATTCATCTAAAAAGAACAACTCGACTAAAGCATAAATGCAAGATGGCTTGAAAATGCATATCTTTTAAGCAATGGAAAAAATAATACCAAATTCAGGAGTGATCAACATGGTGAGTGCTTATGATGAGTTACCAAGAACCCCCGCAAACTTTGTGGCTTTGTCACCCTTACGTTATTTAGAACGAGCTGCTTATATTTACCCTCATCAAGATGCCATCATTCATGGGCACCGCCATATTTCATGGCGTGAAACTTACCTTCGCTGCCGCCAATTTGCCTCACAGTT
Source organism: Acinetobacter sp. UBA6720 (assembly GCF_002454215.1). Taxonomy (NCBI): domain Bacteria; kingdom Pseudomonadati; phylum Pseudomonadota; class Gammaproteobacteria; order Moraxellales; family Moraxellaceae; genus Acinetobacter; species Acinetobacter sp. UBA6720. The sequence goes on along the minus strand of NZ_DKIK01000088.1, from coordinate 489 downwards.
ACAAAAATTGGGAATCACAAAAAACGATACTGTCTCTGTTTTGCTGCCCAATGTCCCTGCAATGATCGAAGCACATTTTGCAGTCCCAATGGCAGGTGCTGTGCTCAACACATTGAACACGCGCTTAGATGCCAAAACCATCGCATTTATGCTGGATCATGCAGAAACCAAAGTCTTATTGGTGGATCCAGAGTTTGCATCGGTTGCACAAGAAGCCTTGGCTTTGGTCGGACGCGATATTTTCGTGATTGATGTAGATGATGCTGAGTACGAAAACTGTTTTGCAGCCCCGATTGGGCAAATCGAGTATGAAGACTGGTTAACCGAAGGCGATGACAACTTTGAATGGCATTTACCTCAAGATGAATGGGATGCCATTAGCCTTAACTACACCTCTGGCACCACAGGCAACCCAAAAGGCGTGGTTTATCACCACCGTGGCGCTTATATCAATGCAGCCAGTAACATCATTGCTTGTGGCATGACACC
>NZ_DKIK01000020.1:1627-2532 GCF_002454215.1 Acinetobacter sp. UBA6720 | reverse complement strand
GCATACACATCAATCACAACGGCCTGATCTTTGGGTGCGTTGGCTAGAATCCGCTCAAAATCAGCAGCGGTTGTTGCGACATGCCACTCTGCTAATTTATCTGCCTGAACTGCGCTTAAATTTTGAATATGTTGATATTGGTTAAAAGCTAAAAACGGAACTGAGATCATCAGCAACAATGCATATAACCACTGTAATTGCCCTTTCTTCACAAACAGACGATATATCGCGAAACCAATAAATGCCATGCCCAATACAAGACTAAGTATTTGAATCGCTAATTCAGGTAATAACGGACGGATAAAATAAATACTTAACGCCAACATCAAAAAGGCAAAAATCACCTTAATTTGATGCATCCATTCCCCTGCTTTCGGTAGTACCTTTGCACCTAGAACACTGGCAAGCAGTAATGGAATACCCATACCAAATCCCAAGGTGAATAATAGTAGAGCACCTTGCCACTGATTTTGCGTTTGTGAAATAAAGAGTAATGTACCCGCTAAAGGTGCAGTCATACACGGACCGACTAACAATGCGGAGATCATGCCCATGATACTTGCACCAATCAAGGTGCCACCTTGTTGCACTGACTGCATTTGGTCGAGGCGATTCACCCATTTCTGTGGCAGTTTCAATTCAAATAGACCAAACAGATTTAAAGCGAATACAACGAACAATAGACTAAATGCAACTAATGTCGCAGGTTGCTGTAACCATCGTTGGAAATTTAGCCCTGCCACAGAGGCAATTAAACCCAATACGGCATAGACCATTGCCATACTAAATACAAAAGTAAGTGCAATCGTCCACGCTTTAACGCCTTTATGTTCACGAACAATCAATGAGGTCAAAATCGGCAACATTGGTAAAGAACACGGCGTAAATGCCAATAAAATTCCTAA
>NZ_DKIK01000020.1:784-1486 GCF_002454215.1 Acinetobacter sp. UBA6720 | reverse complement strand
GCGGTCTGAGCATTTAAGCTATTCGCAGAACGAGCAACATCTAAAAAACGTTTTTGTGAATTAGAACTGACATTTTCGACACTAACCAACCCATCAGCATCGGTTTGAAATTCAATATTTTGAGGTGGATAGCAAATACGGTCTTTGGCACAACCCTGCCATGTAACACGATAATGTTGAGATGCTTGAGTGCTAATCTCAAACTCTGCTTGCTGATAATAAACTTGGCTATGACCATAGTTTTCATCGTACTGTTCAATTGCTTTGGGTAATTTCAACGTAACAGGTTGATTGCCTTGTTGAACCTCAAATTTATGTTGATAGAGATAATAATTAGGCTGAATGGTCCAGTGTAACCGCGCTTGATTGGTTTTGGTCGATTCAACTGAAAATGCAAATGCCTGTTCAGGAGTCAGTAATGGTGCTGATAGATTGTCTTGAGCGTAAACCAAAGACGTACATAACAACAATAAAGTAGCCAAAAAGTAGCGCATTAATTGGCTAATGTACCCACCCTGAACAGACATTTTCATGTTCATCTCACTGTAACTCTCCCGATAACTTAAGACCTCATTCTGCCTGCAGAAGGATTTCAAAAGTTAGCGGAGATTTTGACTAGAATAAAACAGATAAACCTAAACCACCGTTATAGCTTTTTTGATCGCCATTCAAATCCACACCTATACTGGCATCAAGTTGAGC
>NZ_DKIK01000020.1:0-613 GCF_002454215.1 Acinetobacter sp. UBA6720 | reverse complement strand
TTTTGTGCTTCATAACGCATGGTAATTGATGTACCCACCAAATCGCTGAACTTATACGCAACTGCTGAAGTGAGGCTATAAATATCATCTTGATTCGTGAATTCATCATTGCCAGTCGCAATAATCGCTTCTGCTAACAATGCCATTGTTAAACGATCATCTTTTAAATTAATCGCCTTTTTCAAACCAATACTGACATCACCCAAACCGTTGGTTTCTTTCTTGGTGCCAGCATGTTTATATTGCTGCCAAACAGGGCCTTGCCAACCCAGTTGCAGTTCTAGACCATCAGCTAAACCTGTGCGTAAAAGCATGTCACCGTTCAATGTAAGCGTTTTATCTTTTACGCCATCGACGATCCCTTCTTGATAGCTTACGCTCGGTAGTCCTTGCTCCCACGCCAAGTGACCTACAGGTGTAATACCCGTACCTATACCTGAGCCTGGACGGTCAAAAGAAAATTCTGCTGCAAATGTTGCAGTTGTCATGATTGATGCAGCAATCAAGCCTAATACTTGAAACTTTTTCATTGTTCTCCCCTTTATATCTTGTTGGCTAGACTTATGCCGTTAGCTCTTTTGACATTTTCGCGCCATGTTTGCGTAATAATTCG
>NZ_DKIK01000168.1:0-4779 GCF_002454215.1 Acinetobacter sp. UBA6720 | reverse complement strand
TAGTGACAGTTTATTGACAGACTCGTTTTTTTTGATAAGTGGTGTGCAATTAATTTTGTAAAGCCGTGTAAAGCGATTAGAATGGCGCCACATTGCTAATATCTTTTGACTTATGTCTGATCAGAATCTCCCCCCTAATCAGCCAGATCAGCTTGATTTGGTCTATGGTTTAAATGACCGCCCTCGTCCACTTATTGCTTTTCTTGCTGCTTTTCAGCACCTCCTTGCCATTATCGTCCCAATCGTTACGCCAGGTTTGCTGATTTGTTTAGCGCTTGGTGTGTCGAAAGAAGATACCAACATGATTTTATCCATGTCATTGGTCATCTCAGGTGTTGCAACCTTCTTACAATGTAAAAAAGTTGGACCTTTGGGCGCAGGCTTACTGATTGTGCAAGGGACCAGTTTTAACTTTATCGGTCCAATTATTGGAATTGGCTCTGCCATGGTTGCTGCAGGTACTCCTGTAGAATCCGTCATGGCTGCCATTTTTGGTGTAGTAATCGCAGGTTCATTTATTGAAATGGGCGTGTCACGCATCCTACCTTGGGTGAAAATGCTCATTACCCCATTGGTAACAGGCATTGTGGTGTTATTGATAGGTTTGACGCTCATCAAAGAAGGTCTCATCAGCATGGGTGGTGGCTATCAAGCCATGTCAAACAACACTTTTGCCAATCCAGACAATCTCATCATGTCGTGTACAGTGCTGGCATTGATCATCATCTTGAACCGTATTCGTATTACTTGGGTGAAAAGCTCGGCTATTTTAATCGCACTGATTGTCGGTTATATATTGGCTGGCTTTATGGGGCATCTTGACTTTTCGGGTGTTCAGGACGCCCCCCTAGTTCAAGTTCCAACCCCCATGCACTTTGGTTTAGACTTCTCTTGGAGCTTGTTTATTCCAATGGCCTTTATTTACCTTGTGACCTCTTTAGAGGCGATTGGCGATATTACAGCAACGTCTAAACTCTCCAACCAACCTGTCGATGGTTCAACATGGATGGAGCGTATTAAAGGTGGTGTCTTGGTGAATGGTGCAAATTCTTTGCTTGCAGGTATTTTCAATACCTTCCCTAGCTCGGTCTTTGCCCAAAACAATGGCGTGATTCAACTTACTGGGGTGGCGAGTCGTTATGTCGGCATCTGGATTGCTGCGCTATTGGTGATTCTAGGTTTACTGCCTGCGGTTGCAGGTGTGATTCAGGCAGTACCTCAAGCTGTTCTAGGTGGTGCTGTGATGGTGATGTTCGGTGCTGTTGCCGCATCAGGGATTAATATTCTTTCGGGTGTTCACCTTGACCGCCGAGCACTACTGATCATTGCCATTTCGCTGGCGCTCGGTTTAGGTGTTGCACAAGTTCCACAAATTTTGGAACATTTGCCAGAATTATTCCGTAACATCTTTAGTTCAGGTGTTGCGACAGGCGGTATTGCAGCATTGTTATTAAACATTATTCTTCCTGAGCCGAAGAAATAAGTTTTCATTTCAGTATGCACGTAGCCCAGCACTGTCTGGGCATCGTTTTTACTATGGAGTATATAAAATGGATCCACGAAGTGAAGTTGTTCTTCGCCAGCAGGAATTTCTCTCTGGTTCAGTCTTACTGGTCAATGCACCGTGTGACGAATTAAATACGCAACTTACTGGGGTTGTAGAGCCACATTTTTGGACATGGAATTTTAACGAATTACAATATTTCCAAAACCAACAAAGTGATGTGCATTTTGGTACAGATTTACCAGATGTCGCTTTTGATCAAGCCATTGTATTTGTTCCAAAATCAAAAGAGCTTCTCAATTACGCCTTGCACCAACTGGTCAGTCGTTTGGCCGTAGGCACATCAATCTTTTTAGTCGGTGAAAAGAAAGGCGGTGTAGAACGTGCTTCAAAACAGCTACAACCATTTGGTAAAACACTCAAATTAGACAGTGCCCGACATTGCCAAATGTGGCAATTGATCACCGAAAAAACCGTAACCGCAAAACCTTTGGTCGATTGGGCACAGCACTACACAGTGCTCACCCCAAAAGGTGAATTACAGATTTGCGCATTGCCGGGGGTGTTTAGTCAAAACCGTCTAGACGTAGGAACAGCCGTGTTATTGCCTCACCTTTCCCACGTCACCTCTGGCAAAATTGCAGACTTTGGCTGTGGTGCTGGTGTGATTAGTGCTTATTTAGCCAAGTTAAATCCGAAAAATCGTATCTTTGCACTGGATGTCGATGCCTTTGCACTGGCTTCAACAAAAATGACTTTTGAAAAAAATAATCTTTTACCAGAACAACTTGAGATCAAAGCAGTTCGCGGAATTGAGGATGCGCCACTATTTTTACACGCAATCGTCAGTAATCCCCCATTCCATCAGGGCATTCATACAGATTACAATGCCAGCGAAAATTTATGCAAAACATCCCGCCGCCATCTCAAATCAGATGGTGAGTTGTGGATTGTTGCCAATCGCTTTCTGAATTATCCATTACTCATTGAGCAAAGTTTTGGCCAATGTACAACCAAAGCCGATCAACAAGGCTTTAAAGTGCTGTTTGCTAGCACACAAAAGAAATCTTAAGGAACAATGATGAGCGAAACGACTCAACCAGCTCAACTCAAGCGAAAGCTTGGAGCTCGCCATCTGAATATGATCGCCATTGGTGGTTCAATTGGCACAGGTTTATTCCTTGCCTCAGGTGCAACCATTGCAAATGCTGGTCCAGGCGGGGCGTTATTGGCCTACTGCTTAATTGGTGTGATGATTTACTTTCTCATGACCAGTCTTGGTGAGTTGGCAACACACAACCCAACATCGGGTGCATTTTTCACCTATGGTACCAAGTATGTTGAAGGTGGTTTTGGTTTCGCCCTCGGCTGGAACTATTGGTATAACTGGGCGATTACGGTGGCATTTGAATTGGTTGCCGTCCAATTCATTATGAAATTCTGGTTCCCCGACCTGCCCGGTTTTTACTGGAGTGCCTTATTTCTAGCTGTTGTCTTTGGGATCAACGCACTCACCGTCAAAGGCTTTGGTGAAAGTGAATTTTTCTTTTCTTTAGTCAAAGTCCTTGCCATTATCGTGTTCATCATTATTGGTATTTTCATGATTGTTAAAATTATGATGACACCAGGTGTATCTACATTTGCAAACTGGACCAAAGGTGAAGCCCCATTTGTTGGTGGTTTATCTGCACTAATTGGTGTGGCGATGATTGCGGGGTTCTCGTTTCAAGGTACCGAGATGGTTGGCGTTGCTGCAGGTGAATCAAAAGATCCGCAGAAAACCATTCCAATCGCCATCAAACAGATTTTTTGGCGTATTCTTCTGTTTTATGTCGTGTGTATTTTCATTATTGGCACCCTGATTTCTTATGATGATCCCTTGCTCCTTCAAGCCGCTTCATCTGAGAATATTACACTCTCTCCCTTTACTCTACTCTATGAAAAAGCAGGTTTTGCCTTTGCAGCCAGTGTAATGAATGCTGTAATTTTAACAGCCATTCTTTCAGCCGGTAACTCAGGAATGTATTCGTCAACACGTATGTTGTTCGACATGGCCCAAAATGGTAGCGCACCAAAAGCATTTTCAAAATTGGATCGTCGTGGCGTACCTATGAATGCCCTTTATGCGACCACAGCAATTGCCGCACTTTGCTTCTTAACTACCTTTATTGGTGAAAAGCAGGTATTTAACTGGCTGCTCAATATGTCAGGTATGTGTGGTTTTATCGTCTGGTTAGGGATTGCTGTTTCACACTATCGTTTCCGTAAAGGTTATGTTGCGCAAGGACATAAAATTGAAGATCTAGCCTATCGTGCCAAATTCTTCCCTTTTGCTCCATGGTTTGCCTTTATTCTGTGTACCATTGTTGTTTTAGGTCAAAACTACCAAGCAGTACTTGATGGCGAATGGCTCTCTGTTCTATCGACCTATATTGGTATTTTCTTGTTCTTGATCATTTGGTTAGGCTATAAGTGGAAATACAAAACCAAACTGGTTTCTTATCAAGAGATGGATGTCAGTCCAATGAACCCCGATCGTGATTAAAATCCTTTCATAATAAAAGACAGTCTTCGGGCTGTTTTTTATTATCATCATTTATTGTTTAACTCAAACCATAACACATCAATTAATAATTCAATTTTCAATAAGATAGTTCAATTATTAAAGTCACATAAAACCGATAGCTATAATTCGAATCTAGCCTAAAATTAGTTAATATTCTGCAACTAGTATCCACTCACTTGTGAGATGAACAATTGACATACTTACGCAGTAAAAAGAACGTACTTGGTTTAGCTCCAAATTCGCACTGCCACAACTCAAGAAGACAGCTTGTTGAGCACTGATCGCGATCTATTTTTTAGACAGAAAATAAAGTAGTTTCAAGTGGCTCCAAGTTGGAAATATTATTTCGTTGGCAAACACATCCTTGTAAAGTTAAATAACTAGAATTATCCATTTACTCTAAAGGTAAAGCTATTATCAATGTCATGAAGCAGGAATAAATGTAAATACCCTTATCATTCCTCTTAGACTCATCCGGCTTTGTTGCATAAACATTCAAAAGCTGAGTTTTCCCCAATCCATTCAAATTTAAGTGACAACTTGGGTGTGAGGTCTACCTAATTCCGTAAATCTATTCAGAACTGCCACACGCGCATGAATTTCATTGACCTGACTTTGAAAATGTCTTGCCGTCAGCTTATCTCCTAATAATTTGATGCAATGCATCTTGGTTTCCGCCAAACTACGACGGTGATAACCCGACCATTTT
>NZ_DKIK01000056.1:0-41574 GCF_002454215.1 Acinetobacter sp. UBA6720 | reverse complement strand
TTACCCAAATAGCGTGCTTTGTCGCCATCACGAAGTTCTAAAGCTTCACGAGAACCAGTTGAAGCACCAGATGGTGCACATGCACGGCCAACTACGCCAGATGCTAAGATTACGTCTGCTTCGATGGTTGGGTTACCACGAGAGTCCAAAATTTCACGTGCACGGATGTCAACGATTTGGCTCATGAACAATTCCTCAGTAGATTAATAACGAGATGCTTTAGATAGCACCAATGAGTTTATAATTTAGTGTGTATCTAACTTTTTGAAACCTTTAACCAAGGTATCCAATTCTTTGAGTTGTGCTAAGAATGGCTCAAGCTGAGACATACGTAATGCACATGGACCATCACACTTGGCTTTTTCTGGATCTGGATGTGCTTCCAAGAATAGACCAGCTAAACCTGTTGCCATACCTGCACGAGCGAGCGTCGTGATTTGCGCACGACGACCACCCGCAGAATCCGAGCGACCACCTGGTGTTTGAAGCGCATGAGTCACATCAAAAAACACAGGGACATTCATTTCTTTCATGATGTCAAAGCCCAACATGTCTACAACCAAATTGTTATAGCCAAATGCTGAACCACGTTCACAAATAATGAGTTTGTCATTTCCTGCCTCTAAACACTTATGCAAGATATGACGCATTTCGTGTGGTGCAAGAAATTGTGCTTTTTTAATGTTGATAATGGCATCTGTTTTTGCCATCGCTTCAACCAAATCAGTCTGACGACTCAAAAAAGCAGGAAGTTGGATAATGTCTGCAACTTCAGCTACAGGTGCAGCTTGGTAAGGCTCATGTACATCTGTAATGATAGGCACATTGAAGTGTTTTTTAATGTCAGCTAACCACTCAATTCCTTTTTCTAGGCCTGGACCTCGAAACGAGTTCAAGCTCGAACGGTTGGCTTTATCAAAGCTCGCTTTAAATACGTAAGGAATCTCCAAACGCTTACAGATATCGACATAAGTCTCTGCAATTTCAAAAGCCAAGTCTTTAGACTCAAGTACATTCATGCCGCCGAATAGTACAAATGGCAAGTGGTTTGCCATTTGTATATCGCCTAAACGTACAATTTCTTGTGGTTTTAATTGTGACATTTAAACTTCCTAGTTTATTTATTAACCCAGATTACTTTGCTTTTTTATGCTGTGTTTTAGCAGCGTCAATAAAACTAGCAAATAATGGGTGTCCATCACGTGGTGAACTTGTAAATTCTGGGTGGAATTGTACAGCAATAAACCAAGGATGTTGAGGAATTTCAACTGTTTCTACCAAGTGCTGCACTGGTGAGTAACCAGAAACTTTCATCCCAGCCTCTTCAAGCGCAGGAATAAAACGGTTATTCATCTCATAGCGGTGACGGTGACGCTCAATAATGTCTGCTGAACCATACACTTCACGTGTTTTTGTGCCTTCAACCAATTCTGATTTTTGAGCACCCAAACGCATCGTACCACCAAGGTCAGAATCAACATTACGCTGTTGAACTTCGCCACGCTCATCTAACCATTCAGTAATGAGACCAATTAATGGAGATTTTGTTGAACGGTTAAATTCAGTAGACGTTGCATCACTAATGCCAGCAACATTGCGCGCATATTCAATCACAGCCAACTGCATACCTAAACAGATACCTAAGAATGGAACACCGTTTTCACGTGCGAATCTAATCGCTTGCATTTTCCCTTCAGTACCACGCTCACCAAAACCACCTGGCACCAAGATTGCGTCCATATCTTTTAATACTTCGCTTACATCTTGGCTTTCAAGTTCTTCAGCATTGACATAGTCAATTTGCACTTTAACGCGATTCTGAATGCCTGCATGTAATAGTGCTTCATTGACAGACTTATAAGCATCTGGCAGTTCAACATATTTACCTACCATTGCAACACGTACAGGGTATTCAGGGTTAAGTAATGCCTCTACGACATTGTCCCAGTCCGTCAAGTCAGCTTCAGGCAAGTCGTTAAAACCAAAACGTTCACAAATTAAATCATCAACATTTTGTTCGTAGAAGGTACGTGGGATTTGGTAAATGCTACGCGCATCTTTACACACCACAACTGCACGTGCCTCAACGTTGGTAAACAAAGCAATTTTACGGGTCGTGTCTGCATCAACATCGTGTTCAGTACGACAGATTAAAATGTCGGGTTGAATACCAATTGATAGCAGTTCTTTTACCGAGTGCTGCGTTGGTTTTGTTTTCAACTCTGCCGCAGATTTAATATATGGAAGCAAAGTTAAGTGCATAAGCATGGTGCGCTTATGACCTAGCTCAACCATCAGTTGACGTACAGATTCCATGAATGGGAGAGATTCGATGTCACCTACTGTGCCGCCAATTTCAACAATCGCAACGTCATAACCTTCGCCGGCACGAAGTACACGCTCTTTGATGTTGTCTGTAATGTGTGGAATAACTTGAACAGTTCCACCAAGGTAGTCACCACGGCGTTCTTTATTTAAAACGTCTTGGTATACGCGACCAGAAGTAAAGTTATTTAACTTGGTCATTTTCGCACGACGCAAGAAACGTTCGTAATAACCCAAGTCTAAATCGGTTTCTGCACCATCCTCTGTGACAAAAACTTCACCATGTTGGAATGGGCTCATAGTCCCTGGATCGACATTAATGTATGGATCCATTTTTACCATGGTTACTTTTAATCCACGGGCTTCTAAAAGCGCAGCAACTGAAGCAGCTGAAATACCTTTACCTAGTGATGAAACTACACCACCAGTCACGAAAATAAAATGGGTCATTGGGTTTCTCGTACAATCGAGCCTAATTCGGCCTGCAATGTTGCGCAATTTTACTTTACCTTGCACCAATAAAGCAAAGTCAATCCGCATCAATTCATAGAACAATAAACAATTGGATATTCTATCAGCATTTGGCAGATAAAATTAAGCTAAGTTCATAGGATTTTCATCTTGCATTTTGCTGTTATACTAGTGAAATCCCTCAAACACTCAATTTTGTGTAATTATGAATAAAAAACTTTTAATTTGTGGTGCAATTGCAGCAGGTTTACTATTAACAGCATGTGTAAAGAAAGAAGCACCTAAAGAAGATGAACAAGAAAAAGTTGAAGTAACAACAGAGCAACAACAACCTGTTGAACTTCAACCCTTAGAAGCATCAGAACCTGAGATTCCAGCACAAGTTGAAGTGATTCGCGAAGAAACGCCGAATACCACCACTGAAATACGTCGTGAAACACCAGCACCTGCTCCAACAGCAGAGCCTGCACCTAAAGCAGAGGCACCAAAGGCTGAAGAAAAACCAACGCAAGCGCGCCCAAGCAATACAAACCCAAATACACAAACTGAAGATGATGCAGTTGCAGCTGCCATTGCAGCAGCGACGCCAGCTTTAGAAAACTAATCATCTCAATATTGATGATCATAAAAAAACCCGATCTCAATCGGGTTTTTTTATTGTTACCTGATAACTTATAAATAGTCTTTTAATTTTTCTGCAAGAAAGTCGATAAACAACCGAATACGTTTGGGGACATAATTTTGCTGATAATAAACTGCATGTATTTTTTGTTCATGTATTTTTATTTCATTTTCAAATAAAGCGACAAAACGCCCTTCCTGAATATCTTTTTCAACCATAAAACGTGATAAACAGGCAATACCCACACCCTCTAGTGCCAACTGACGGACTGTTTCACCATTGGAACATTTTATTTTCGCCTGAATGGTCAACGGCTCATCCTCAAGCTGAATAGGCCACGTATTTAAATGTGCAGGTTGGCTAAAACCAAGCAAAGTATGTGAGTTTAATTCTACGGTCTTTTTCGGCATTCCTTGTTTTTGGATATATTCAGGGCTTGCCACTATATATAAACGACTTTTACAAAGCAGCTTGGCATGTAAGCTTGAATCTGCCAACTCACCAAACCGAATCGCGACATCGGTTTTATGTTCAAGTAAATCTATGACCTGATCATGATTGGTAATTTCTATGTCAATTTTTGGATGGCGCTGCATAAACTCCTCAATCAGCGGCACAATCACATGCAGTACAAAAGGTGTTGCTGAATCAATCCGAATTAAACCAGACGCCTCCGCATCAGTATTTTGCAGACTCTCTTCAGCTTCGGTCAGATCAAGTAAAATCTTACGCGCCTTTAGCAGGAACTGCTGCCCTTCATAAGTCAGCTTGAGCTTCCGTGTCGTTCGCTCCAACAAAGTCACATTCAACTTCGACTCTAAACGTTGCAAGGCACGGCTAACACCCGATGTGGTTTGACCCAACTGCTGCGCAGCTTTGACAATAGAACCACTATCAACAATGCTCACAAAAGCCGTTAATTCTTCTATGGTTGATTTCATATTCAATTATTGATTATTAGTCAATAATATTTTGCAAATTACCCAGTTTTTAAGCAAGACCTTTTTCTACAAAATAGCCTCATTCCATGAAACAAGTTATCGAGTAAAAAATGAATATCGTTTCTCAATTCGGCGTAGGCACTTTCCGTTTAACAGGTGATACCGTCATTCAGTCTGTGAAAACTGCACTAGAAGTCGGTTATCGCGCAGTCGATACTGCACAAATCTATGGTAATGAAGCCGAAGTTGGTCAAGCTATTGCGCTGAGTGGTATCAATCGTCAAGATCTTTTTCTCACCACAAAAATTTGGACGGAAAATTATTCAGCCGAAAAATTGATTCCAAGTTTAAAAGAAAGTTTGAATAAATTAAAAACCGATGCAGTAAATCTAACCTTGATCCACTGGCCTGCCCCAAGTACAGGTGTAAATATTGCAGAACTCATGCAGAATTTATTGGAAGCAAAACAACAAGGTTTGACCGAACACATTGGTATTTCTAACTTCAATATTGAGCTGACTCAACAGGCAATAGAGAGTATTGGGTTAGAAAATATCGCAACCAACCAAATTGAGCTCAGCCCCTATCTACAAAACCATAAGTTGGTTGATTTCCTCCAAGCCCAAAACATTGATGTCACTTCATATATGACACTCGCTTACGGTAAGGTTTTGCATGATCCAATTCTAATGCAGATCGCGCAGCAACATCAGGTATCCACTGCACAAATTAGCTTAGCTTGGGCATTACAACGTGGTTTTGCAGTCATACCTTCTTCAACCAAACGCGAACACTTGATATCCAACTTAAAGGCACAAGAGATTCAACTCTCGACTGAAGAAATGATGGCAATTACGCAATTAGATCGAAATCAACGTGAAGTGAATCCTGAAGGATTAGCTCCCATTTGGGATTGAGCATCGCTATGAAAATTAATTTTCCACTTTTGGCACTTGCAGTGGGTGCTTTTGCCATTGGAACCACCGAGTTTTCACCCATGGGCTTTTTGCCTGAAATTGCCAATGATTTGTCCGTGTCAATTCCACAAGCTGGACTGCTGATTAGTGCCTATGCAGTAGGCGTCATGATTGGGGCTCCGCTCATGACCTTATGGCTGGCCCGCTTTCCTAAGAAAACAGCTTTAATCCTATTGATGGCAATTTTTACGATCGGAAATGTGTTGGCAACCGTTGCGCCTGATTATATAAGCCTGATGGGAGCACGTTTAATGACCAGTTTAAACCATGGCGCATTCTTCGGTTTAGGTTCAGTCGTAGCCTCAAGTGTAGTGCCTAAAGACAAACAAGCCAGTGCGGTCGCTATGATGTTTATGGGCCTCACCATTGCCAATATTGGCGGTGTCCCACTTGCAACGTGGCTCAGTCAAAATACCAGTTGGCGCGTGGCTTTTACTGCAATTTCAATCTTAGGCATCATGACCATGTTGGCACTATGGAAAGCGCTTCCACAAGATCACGATGTGGTTAAACCGAATGTGGCAAAAGAATTGCGTGTTTTAACGCGTGCGCCTGTTCTACTTGCCTTACTAACCACGGTCATGAGCGCGGGCGCCATGTTTGCGTTGTATACCTACATTGCTCCGAGCCTACACGTATTTATGCATGCATCACCACAAACCATCACATTGATGTTGGTTTTAATCGGGATCGGTTTCTCGATTGGTAACCATTTTGGCGGAAAGTTTGCCGATCTATCCTTAGAGAAAACCCTGATAGGCTTCCTTGTCCTGTTAATGCTGATGATGCTTATTTTCCCTGTACTAGCGCAAACAACTACTGGTGCAGCGATTGGCTTGGTGATTTGGGGTGCGGCGGCATTTGCGGTTGTACCGCCACTGCAAATGCGCGTCATGTCGGTCGCAGAAGATGCGCCTGGACTCGCCTCTTCAGTCAACATTGGTGCGTTTAACTTAGGTAATGCCTTAGGTGCCTTTGCAGGTGCAACGGTACTGAGTCTGCAACTCAGCTATGCAGCAGTTTCATATACAGGTGCCGCGCTCAGCTTTATGGCCTTGATCTTGGTTTTAGTACAGATGAAATTTGGTCTCAGCAAGAAAGCTTGTGAAGCCGTCTAAGTTTTAGATGACGAATCCAATCAAAAAAGACCTACACTACTGTAGGTCTTTTTATATTTAGTGTTTTTGTTGTTCCAGTTTCAAAAAGTCCGCAATCAACTTGGTTGCCCAAGACTCGGTATTGAGCGCCCCTTCATAGAAACCACAATGACTGCCCTTTTTCGTCGTCACTACAGCAATATTCGGCATTTTTTGAATCATATCTTTATACGGTTCAAAGTTCTTAATGTGACAGACAGGATCATCCTCTGCATTTAAAATCAGCAATGGAATGGCGACATTTTCAAATACATAGATTGGATTTGTGGCTTGGTTATAACTGTCATAGTCCACATAACCCGCCATTTCATAATAACTCGACTCAAATTCAGCCAAGGTTTTGGTCATTAAGACTTGAGATACAGAAGCTGTTTGTTGCCACGTTTGCTGGTAAGGAAAAATAAATTTCTTAAACAGTTTCTTGGTCATGACCTTACTGTAAAAGGGATGTACATTTACAAAACCCAGCTCCGTATTATAGCCTGGGCACAGGGCAAAAGCCGCTTTAAAAGGGGTTTGATTACCCTCTTCTCCCAAATAACGCACCAACAGCCCCGTGCCCGCAGAAGAACCTACGGCAAAAAGAGTTGAAGTTGGAAATGTGCTTTGAATAAAGGCAATTTGTTCACGTAAATCATCAGTTGAACCGAAAAGATTCATTTTCGGTACAGGCATAGGTAGGTCAGCATGACCACGACGTAAACAGAGTGCAATGCGCCAACCTGTATAGCGATTTAAGTCACGTACCACCTCACGCATACTTTCAGGCGAACCTGTAATCGTATGCATGACCACAACCGTTGGCGTCGCTTCAGGTAAGTCATAACCGAACCACATAATGCCTGTGACCCCACCGTCTTGCATCTCTAATTGATCAAAATGATCATATTCCAATTGAATCCGACGCTTGCGAATCACATCAAAATACAAAAGATGGGCATGTGTGTTGGATAACCACGGCGTCGGTCGGTACTTTTGTTGAAGCTGTGGTAGTGCACCTATCGTCTCTTGAATTTCACCTTGCGGATTAAGAAAAAGTTTCGGGTGTTCCGCACCAGTTACTCGATCCAATGCCGTTTGACGTAATTGATTTAGCAAACTGAACACAGCATTCATATCAATACCTTCTTTTCCTATCTTTCTTAGTGATGCATCAATTTTCGTGCCTAACTATAAATAACAAGTCACACCTTTATCATCCAGCTTGAGGTGCAAACGCTGCCATTCGCTGTCCCATTTGTACAGCTAAGGCCTCTAGCCCCGACTTAGGACGGATCATCACTTCAAAATCTACAATTTGACCTTGCTCATTAAAACGAATCATGTCAATCCCTTTGAGCTTTTTTTCGCCCACATTGGCTGAAAACTCAAGGACGACACTTAAACCATCTTCCGTAAAAAACTCACGGTGGTAAGTAAAGTTTTCAAAAACCTGAATCACATTACTTAAAATAAAAAAAACCACTTGCTTCCCTGAGTAAGGATTAAAAGCCACTGGAGAGCGAAACACGACATCTTCGGCCAAGAGCTCACTTAAAGTACTCATATCACGGTTGTTGATCATCTCATGCCAACGTTGCAGTGCTTGTTTTATTATTGCTATGCTCATTATTCTATCCCTATGAATTTGAATGATTTTAATAAATCAAATGAAGACAGTTTGACCTTCTAGAAAAGGTAGAGGTGAGGAAAAATACTCATATTTCTGACAACACCTCTCATCCCCCTCCTTAAAGGAGAGGGACTTGTTTACAATTTATTCAACTGATTCAAAAATGATGATGCTTTAAATAGTTGCAGCTAATTCAGCGCCTTGACGAATTGCACGCTTTGCATCTAACTCACCCGCTTCTTTTGCACCACCAATTAAATGCACATTCTTACCATCTGCTTTTAACTGATCATACATAGCTGTGTAAGACTCTTGGCCTGCGCAAATAATGACATTATCCACTTCTAATACTGTTGGCTGATCATTGACGGTAATGTGTAGTCCTTGATCATCAATCTTGTCGTAACTTGCACCTGCAATCATTTTTACATCACGATGCTTCAAACCAGTACGGTGAATCCAACCTGTCGTTTTACCCAAGCCTGCACCTACCGCATTCGACTTACGCTGCAATAAGTAAATTTCACGCTCAGACTGCTCAACGCTAGGCTGTTTTAAACCACCGACATGTGCATAACTGGTATCAATACCCCATTCATCATAGAATTTTTCAGGGTTTAGACTACCGCTTTCACCTTCATGACTTAAATATTCTGCTGTATCAAAACCAATCCCACCTGCACCAATAATGGCTACACGGCGCCCAACAGGTAAACGCTCTTTAAGTGCTTGGATGTACGTTAGCACTTTTGGATGATCCACACCTGGAATGTTCAATTCACGCGGCGTCACCCCTGTTGCGACAACGATATCGTCATAATCTGCATCTTGTAGTTCTTCATAAGTTACTAAATGATTAAGAACCAAACGGATATTAGGTTGCAACTCTATTTTACGTTTAAAATAACGAATAGTTTCGTAGAACTCTTCTTTGCCCGGAACCGTTTTTGCAATATTAAACTGTCCACCAATTTGATTGGCTGCATCAAACACTGTCACTTGATGCCCACGCTCAGCAGCATAAGTAGCAAAGCTTAAACCTGCAGGGCCAGCACCAATCACTGCGATATTTTTCTTTTCTGCACTTTCTTCAAAAATCAGTTCAGTTTCATAGCATGCACGCGGGTTGACTAAACAGGTCGCAATTTTCATCGAGAAAATATGATCTAAACACGCTTGGTTACAGCCGATACAGGTATTGATTTCATCACTACGACCCTGCTCTGCCTTAAGGACAAACTCTGAATCAGCTAGCATTGGTCGTGCCATAGAGATCATGTCTGCGTGACCTGACGCCAATACATGCTCAGCCATTTCAGGAGTATTGATACGGTTTGACGTAATCAATGGCACTTTGACAATGCCTTTTAATTTTTCAGTTACCCATGTAAATGCAGCACGTGGGACTTTGGTTGCAATGGTCGGAATACGTGCTTCATGCCAACCAATCCCTGTATTAATAATTGTTGCGCCCGCTTTTTCGATTTCTTTAGCAAGCTGAATTACTTCTTCTAAGCTTGAACCACCTTCAACCAAATCCAACATGGATAAACGATAGATAATAATGAAGTTTTCACCCACCTCTTCACGTGTACGTTTGACAATTTCTATTGGGAAACGAATACGGTTTTCATAACTTCCACCCCATTCATCATCACGATGATTGGTACGCGCTGCAATGAATTCATTAATTAAGTATCCTTCTGAACCCATGATTTCAACGCCATCATAGCCTGCATACTGTGCCAACTTTGCACAATGAGCAAAATCTGCAATGGTCTGATTCACCTCAGCAGACGTTAAAGCATGTGGCTTAGTAGGATTAATAGGTGCTTGAATTGCAGAAGGTGCAACCAACTCAGGCTGATAAGAATAGCGGCCTGTATGTAAAATTTGCATTGCAATTTTACCACCAGCCGCATGCACAGCTTCCGTAATCACTTTATGTTTGTCAGCTTCTTCACGGCTATCTAACTTTGCACCACCTGCAAAAGTCAAACCTGCATCATTCGGTGAAATACCACCTGTTACGATCAGTCCTACACCACCTGCTGCACGCTCTGCATAGAATGCGGCCATACGATTATAACCGTTTGGTGCTTCCTCTAATCCAATATGCATAGATCCCATGAGTACACGGTTTTTTAATGTGGTAAAGCCTAAATCTAAAGGCGCAAGTAAATGCGGATAATTAGACATATATACTCCTTGGCGTGCTTTCGCTGGCTGGTATTTTAAATACAAGGTTAAATCAAACTATTTAATGCAACAAGTTGCATACTTTTTATCTTTATAATCGAGATTTGTTTTTTATGCAACATGTTGCATAATGACTCTACGTCCATTTTATTTGCGAAATATTACCAAAATGTCATTAGCTCATGTTTTATTGACCAGTTTGATTGAAAAACCAAGTACAGGCATTGAGTTAGCACGTCGCTTTGACCGTTCAATGGGCTTCTTTTGGAATGCAACACATCAACAAATTTATAGAGAACTCAGCGCTATGCAGAGCAAAGGCTGGATCTCAACCATAGAAGAAGATGGTGCAACGTCTAGAAAAAAAACCTATCAAGTTGAACAACTTGGACGCACAGAATTGGCAGATTGGTTGGTAAAACAAAGTCCACCTGCTCAACTAAGAGAAGAAGTCATGGTGAGACTTCGTGTTGAAGCTCAGTTAGGTGGTAACGCTGTCTTACCTGAGCTGGAACGCCATTTAGCCCTACATAAAGAAAAATTACAGATTTACCAAACGATTTTTGCTAAAGATTTTGGGCAGGCAGATCCTCATGATCGAACCTTGTATATTCATAAAATGATCTTACAACTTGGGATCAATTTAGAGGTCGGCTGGATTGAATGGTTAGAAACCATTATTCCCACGCTTAAAACATTTGAAAAATAAAAATCATACAAAGGATTGACCATGCCACACTATACGATGCCCGATGGTGAAAAACTCTATGTTCGCGAATTTGGACAAGGCGAGCCTGTACTCGTACTTTCTGGTTTAGGCATGCAAAGCTGGCAATGGCTCCCTTTTTTATTTCAACATCGGAAAAAATATCGTTTTTATATTCCCGATTGGCGTGGCTTTGGTGGTTCAGCACAGTGTCGAATTCCAAAACTAGACGCTATCTCTAGCCATTGGCAAGATTTAAATTGTTTTTTAGAACAACAAACACATCATCAATTTCGTGTTATTGCCTATTCTATGGGGGCCACCACAGCTATGCATGGCCTGCAATACGGTCACTTTCAAAAACATGTACATAGTTATCTGCACATTGACCAAACCCCTAAAATTTGCGTAGATGCAGAATGGTCACATGGTCTATTTGCAGAAAAACATAAAGATTTTAAAACTATCTTACAAAACATTGCGGAACTTTTGGCACAAAATACTCAGTACAATTTGGTGTCTGAACTAAAGCCAACGACTCGCACACAACTGGTCGACTACTGGTTCGCGTTTATGCAACTGCAAGCCAAGCCATCTCGAAGCACAGTTTTATTTCAAAAAGCTTTTCAACAGCCACGCTTACAGAAGTTTATGCTTCCTATTCAGCGTTTAGACTATATGACTTGGTACATCCATAATTATCTTTACCATCAAGAAGATTATCGTCTCGCGCTGAGTCAGATTGACCGTCCCACCACATTCTTTATAGGTGAGATTTCTAAGCTCTATCCTTCGCAAGGACAAAAACTGATTGCATCAAGCGTACCTTATGCCAAAACAGTGATCTTCAAAAAGTCAGGGCACACACCGCTGTTAAGCGAACCGCTCAAATTTTCCAAAGAAATTATAAGTTTCCTCAAAGCTGCGGATGTTTAAATGTATATCGTATTATCAGCCAAATGATGAATATTTTTATAACAGCTGAAGATAAATACAATTGATCATTCCATTGTAATGACAAAAATAAGACTGATAAAAACATCAATGCTTAGAAATCAAAAGAGGCATCTCTTTGAGATGCCTCTTTTTATGCTGCATAGGTCTGCTTGAGATAAGCAACAATATCCGCTGACTCAAACAATGCCGTGCCTGTATTCGGATCGACGAGATAAGGCACTTGAATATCACGCCCCATCACTTGCACAACTTGCTCACGCTTTCCACCTGCAAGTGGGACATATTTGCCTGGCTTTAAGCGTAGTACGGCAGGCCCTTGATCTTGCCAACGTTCTTTCGGCACATTATTAAACTTAAATGCTAACTCCAGTTCAGTCAGCAACCCCCGTACAACACGTGTATATGGACTGGCTTCAAATCCCCACAGTTGAAGCAATTGTTCAGGTGCGGCACGATTTTTAATTTTTTTATTCAACCAAACACCACGCGCGCCATTTACCAACGTGCCCACATAAGCGACATAAGGTGTTTTAGGATAATGTGCATACTTTTTCGGCGTGTTACCACTTCGACCATACTGTGCAAATAAATAGTGAATTATGTCTTCTGACTCGTACAACTTGGTATCTGTATTTTCATCCACCAAGAATGGAAACTGAGTCTTACCACCTAACTGTTTCACTAGGGGACGATATTTAGTACCACCCTTAGGACATGGATAGACTTCATAATCCAAATTGAGCAAAGTCAACACTTCACGCACACGGCGACAGTATGGCGAACCTTCAAATTCATAGAGCTTTAAAGCTTGCTCTGGTTGGTTAGGATACGGAGTTCCCGTTACACCACGCCCACCTTGAGTCAGTCCCGAAAAAAGAGCTTGAATCACTTTAATTTGATGCTTCACCATAATGTACGTCCCTATGTTGTATTCAGGTCACCATGAAAAAGTTTTTATACTTCTACTAATTTTTCTTTTGAAATCACAATACCGTTATTATCTGCATAGATATAGTCACCTGATTGAATGCTGACTCCACCAAAATGCAAGTCAATATCTACCTCACCTACACCTTTACGCTGACTTTTTTGCGGGATAGCTGCTAAGGCATGTACACCCAAGTCTAATTCAGCAATGGCGTCAACATCACGCACACAACCATAAATCACCACACCATTCCAATGATTTTTCACAGCCGATTCAGCAATCAAGTCCCCCATCAATGCGCAGCGCATCGAAGCTCCACCATCAACAACCAACACCTTACCAGCCCCTTCAGTTGCGAGAAGCTCTTTCACACGAGAGTTATCTTCAAAGCATTTCACTGTCACGACCTGACCCGCAAAAGTTTTGCGTGCGCCATAACTTTGAAAGAACTTACCATCCATGGATGGCGTTACCACTTGTAAATCAAGCTCAGGATGATCATCCAATAAATCACATGTCACAAATGCTGTCGTCACCACACTTCCCCTCATTTTGTCTTTTGTATGCGTAAATTATCATAGATTTCAAATTTATTGGTCTGCGTTTGAGCAGCCTCCACCATAGTATGAGCCACTTGCTCTGCTGTCACTGGCTTATATTTAAAATGATTCGGTATAAAGTGCGAAAGTTTCAAATAGCCTTTTTGGAAAATATCTTCAAGTAAACGATTTTCACTGCGTTGGCCAATCAATAAAGACGGTTGTAATATACTTACTTTATCTAGCCCAAGCCCCCGAATCGTATCTTCAAGCTCGCCTTTGACTCGGTTATAGAACAGTTTTGAATTTGCTTGTGCACCTAAAGCACTAATCAACAAATAATGCGTTTTGGTTAAAACAAATAATTCAGCAAAATGTGCATTCACTACATAATCTATGGCATAGAAATTTTCTTTAGAACCTGCTTTTTTCAGTGTTGTGCCCAAACAACTAAAAGCATGACTAAAGCCTTGTACATCCTCATGGTTTAGCAAGAGAAAGTCATCCAGCTCAAGTTGCTGTACTTTATCGTACCGATCGAGCTCAACATTATGTCTTCTAACTACCGCTAAAATTTTGCTACAATCTTCGAGTTGCTGTAATTGTTGAATCAGGTTTAAACCCACTAAACCTGTTGCTCCAATCACAATCGCTTGTTCTATATTTTGTGTCATTTTTATACAAACTCCCATGTAGATGGCTAATCTTAACGTTTCTTTAAAATTTTTATGTATCTTAAATATGGTCAAGGCATGTCAAGACTTGACTTCATGGCGTATATTAATCAAAATATGGCACTTGTTTACGGGCTGGTGATTGTTCTTCTGATGTGGTTTTCAGTTTGAATTTCAGCCCGCCCAGACCAATTTAATTCAAGGAGTGCACGAGTGGCAAACTCTGCTCAAGCTAAAAAACGTGCTCGTCAAAACGTTAAAGCACGCAAACACAACGCTAGCTTACGTTCTATGGTTCGTACATACATCAAACGTACAGTAGCTGCTATCGCTGCTGGTGATCATGCAGTTGCTTCTGAAGCATACAAAACTGCTGTACCAGTAATTGATCGTATGGCTGATAAAGGTATCATCCATAAGAACAAAGCTGCTCGTCATAAGAGCCGTTTAAATGCACAAGTTAAAGCTTTAGCTAACTAATTTATGCATTAAAAAAAGCCCTTTTTAAAGGGCTTTTTTTGTATCTAATTTTTCCTACGGTCGCTCATATCACTTTTGATGTATGTATCTGATACATAAACCTGTCTATTTGTTCTATAGAAATAGAACATCACAGTTATTCAAACCCATCCAAATATTAACTTACAAAAAAAGCCCCCTGCCGAGAGCTCTCTTTTAATTTCACTTTAAAATACATTACCCACTTAACAACGTACTTAATTCACAGATCCAGTTTTTAAGTGTTTCACTAAAATACCAATATTTTTTGAGCTTGCTCCAGCCAAAATCAAACTTGTATTTTGGTTCAGCATCGTCCACCTTTGATTATTATTACCAGAGCAACTGTATCGAATTGCAATTTGACGATTATTCACCAAATTACCAGTATTCAAATCTAGGCATTGTCCAGCTTGCTTAATGGCAGAAGTCGATACATCCATTGACCACACTTGTGCTGAGTTATTCTTCACACACTCCGTGAGAGTTACTTTTGCACTCCCTCCATTGCCTGTTAAACACTGCCCGATTACAGCCTTATTATGAATACGACCTAAGCCATCATAAACCCATTGTTCCGTATCATCACTCACACAGCCCGATGGCCCACTAATATAAACATCTATATTCTGGCCAGATGTCAACTCGGTTTTTAAGCAGTTTTTATTGTTTTTCAATAATGCACTTTGCTCAAGCGGGTTATCTTGTTCCAAGCCTAATTTCACAACAAAAGCATTCATTGCATCAACAGCTGCAGATACCTCTTTGGCTAAATCGTCATAGTAGACATTTATCCAACGGTTTAAACGCATCAACTTGTTTTCTTGCTCTTCATAACGCACCAATTGCTGTTGAGCAGCTACGCTCATTTCATTCTTATAAGACTTATAAGCTTGATAAAGCATTAAACCATTTGGAGATAAAACAATCATATTGTTTGTCGCTTGGTTAAGTAGCTCTTGTTCAAGTAGTGGCAACTCTAAATCACGTAAGGCTTTATAGCCTTGAGCCTTTCCAATTTTTACCGCAGGCGTAATCGCCGTAGCATATTGTGGAATCACAATGGTTGATAATAATTTTGCCTCCGCATTGGCTTGCTTACAGTATAAATCAACTTTTTGCGGCTGCTCCGCAAGCGCTAAATTGACATGCAATTTATTGGCATTACTGCCTAAACGTGTCGGGGCTAGAGCGATATTGGTCACTGTCTTTGGATACTGTACATTTAACCAACATGCAGCCTGACCCAACGCCGTGTTGGCTACAGGTAAATCATAGACATTACCCCAGTTTGAGCGTGCTGCTGGATATAATAATCCAACTTGGGCTACCGGATCATAACCACCTAAAATGGTCAATACAGGTTCGCCAAAGATTCGTGGACGTAGATAGTTTTGCTTTGGCTGATACCAAACAGGGGCAGTAGAATCTGGCATGATTGGCTGTGCCACGTCCATCTGACGTGTGACTTCATTCCACTTTTTATAACCTGTAGGCGAGCTCTTATCCCAAACATAACGGTTAAAGTGTGGTTGAATTTTCAAGTAGGTACTATAACCCGTATAGTGGGTATAGCGTGAAACTGAGCTTGATGCATAACCACCAGACATGGCATCTCGGCTATGTGGATATAAAGCCAAGAAGTTCGCAATTCCTGTGGAAGCCGCCCATAAGTCCTTGCTATTCCAAATCAAATTACCCCGCATCATATTCCGATACGGAATATAGCCCCAGCCACTGTCAGCATGATGAGAAGTCCAAAACTGATTCTCACCTTCCTGCCCTGGATAATGTCCAAGTCCATAATGATGCCCTATTTCATGGCTAAATTCGTTGCCAACCGAATCATATAAGGTCAGCATGCCATTCCCCCCACTTAAACCATGAGTACTTTCACCATTGGCATATTTCCCACGACTATGATGTGCAACCACCGTTTGAGTTAACTGAGGCTGACTTTGGCTAGCCATTGAGGCACTGGTGACACCCCAATTCGCCAAGTTTATTCCTACACTAAAAGTCGATTTACCAACATTTTCACGCATGTCACCTTCATACACACCACCTTGATCCGCACTTGCTGTATCGTAAATAGTTCCATCTGCAATCATGACCCGATCAAGCTGAATATCATCATATTTTGCAATAGTCATTTCAGCAGCAGGGATTGTTTGGAAGTAATCCGAACCTGCACGTACTGGATCATTCAACATATAGTGCCCTGTAGCGACAGGCGGTGCAGTTAGCATCCCGATACGAATATTGTTTAAGACCAACTCTCCTGGAGAGGCAAAATCAATTTTATCTTGCGTAATTTGTCCTTGACAGCCAGTAGAGTCTTTCAGCTGAATACTCAACCCTGGACGAATTTCATCCCAATTGAGTCGCGCACTCCATGCACGCTGACTATATTGCACTCGAGCCCGATCATCAGTATTGGTCTGATCCGATGCAGGAATCTGTGTTGGGTCATCCAGCTCAATGGTTCTTAACCATTGGTTATTCATATAAATATCTGCTTTCAGACTCTCAATTTTCCCCATAGCATCATTTGGCGTAACTAACAACAACGCTTCTTTTTCCATCGTTAGACGTGGCATTTTTTTACTTTCATTGCCATTTGGATCAACCACATGACTCTGACCGAATTGCAACATAGCCTCAAAACTACCAGTTAAATCGTTACGGATTACGCGTGTATTCGCGTTTGCATCGTAATCAAAATAACCCAAGGTATTTGAGTCTGAAACATCATGTGTAGGCTCAGCATAAGGTGTTACGACAGGTGCTGTGGAATCTTCAACTCCTTTATCCCCATCATCATGACCACCGCCACCACCACATGCTACGAGCATCAGCATCACAACACAGAGGCTTAACTTACAATATATAAACCCATTCGCACTTTTCACAACTTTCCCCAAAATCATCACAAAAAAACTTTATTTTTTTAAATTTAAACATATAAATCAAAAACTTAATTATTAAACCCGATTTGGCATTTATATTCAATTCACATCATCTGTTACATAGTGACGAATATTTTCAACTCTGAAAAATGCAAGTCCGAAAAATATAAATTATGTGATACAGCTTAAATTTATAAAAAAGAATGCTGAACGTTACAGCTAGATTCTCAGCAATTTAGTAGAAAGTTTTTATCAATCAATTTTAAAAATTTGAATCTTTTTTTTAGCAGCCTGACTTGTCGCTCTCATTTTCAGATTCGTAGCGATTAAAAACATAATTCCATAAAAATAATATGGTATTCTGTTTTCCTACAATGAAACCAGATAAAACCTGCACCTGGGGGAATAAAATGATCAGCAAATTTCTGCCAACACTCGAAAAGTTTCAACCTACAGAACAACAATATATTGACTATTTTAATACCAAAGGTGAAAAAGATGTTCTCGCCAAAGTAATTTCAAATATGCGTGGTACTGCTGAAATTCAAGCCTCACAAGGGGTCGATGCATGGCTAGGTTATGGTGTGTATTTACCAGCCATTGAACGTATTTTTGCTTTGCACCAAGGCGAGACTGAAGCTGAATTTTATGCGCGTACACAATACCCTGTCGATGTTGTGAATGCATACACGCTTGCCAATCATGAAATTGCAACACTCATTGCTGCAGATAAATACAGTCGAATGCATCAGCAAACTGTGGCAGTTAATACTTCTTTATGGCCGTTGAATGATGAAGGACTAAGTATCGACTTACATGACTTCCCTAACCGACTGAAAGCAAAAATTTAGTTTTTTACACGACAGTACATGCTTTGATTAGCATCATAATACCTTGCCATCTCGTTGATTATTTTCAATATTAAATTTATTAAACATACTAAAATCAATGAGATGACATAAAGAAACAACAAGAATATCTATATTTTCAAACCCCAAACTTAAAGCTGCTGAAACTCTTGAATATTCAGCTCATGAATTTCACCGCGCCAAATCCATTTTAATTTAGATTCCAAAAACACATCGCCCTCAAACCAGACAAATAGACCTTCCATCATTTTTGGCCAATCTTCTTTGGTTACTATAGTACGCCCCGAAATCACTGCCAAAATTGCAGCTAAGATCGTATCGTGGCTAACAGCAAGGCTCAAACCATAAGGGTTGCTCGGATGAGTGTTATATATGAGTTCCAAGACATCAACCACACCATGAATCGGATGCTTCATACCTGGCAAGGCATTATTAACAAAACTATTAATAAAACCCAATGCGCCTTGCCGCTGAAAATAAGGACCTGCTTGTTTAATGTCTAACACAAAACTTCCGGGTTCAACCAATAAACCCTGCTCAATAATTTCTATGCGGTGAGTATTCGGTTCAAGCGTTTGCGCATCTGCCCCCTGAATCATTAACGCAGCAGTATCAATACAACGCTGAATTGGGCTAGAAATACAGTGTTGAATAACTCGGTCAGTATTATCAATTAAATATGAGCCCCAAGCTTCAGCCAAATCACGCCCTTGATGGGTCAATTGTAAATCATAGCCTGCAAGACCCTGACCAGTGACAACTTCGCGAATAGAATGACGTGTAAATAACGTCACTGGCGTTTTTGCATCGGGCAATAAGTCGATGGCTTTCAGCATACTAGGCGGGAGCAAGTCTAAGGCCATAATCAACAACAACTCAATAATTCAAAAAACACTATAGCACGCTTAATTTTTAGCTCAAGCCAATGAAGGCATTAGTTCAAGTGCTTGTAATGCGAGTTTTTTCATATCGTTATTTCGATAAGCAATAAAACCGCCATTTAATAAACTCGCTCTTTGGTTATATACGAATGGCCGTCCCTGAAAATCAATCAAGCCACCACCGATGCGCTCCAACAAGCATTGACCTGCACTGGTATCCCATTCAGACGTTGGGTGGAACCGTGGATAAATGTCTACACGATCTTCAAGCATCATACAAAACTTGTAAGCGCTTCCTGCACGGTATTCTGTAATTTCAGTCAGCTTTTCTAATTGATCTAAATAAAGTTGATATTGAGGCTTGCTCTGGCTACTTTGGCTTAAACCGACTTGTACGGTGTGTTGCTGTTCCGATAAATAATATTCAGACCATACATCTTTTTCAATAGCGTATTTTAAAGGCTGACCTTGCTTTGGGCAGAAGTAAATTTGTTGCTCACATGGAATTGCAAGCACGGCAAAACTTGTGTGTGCTCCATCAATCAAACTCAAATTGATAGTAAATTCGGGACGCTGATGTAAGAACTCTTTAGTACCGTCTAAAGGATCAAGCATCCAAAAAGACGTCCAGTGCTGTCTATGTGTATGCTTCCCTTCTTCAGACAAAATAGGCATTTGAGGGAATATTTTTTCTAAAGCCTCTGTAATGTATTGATTAACACGATAGTCCGCTTGCGTCA
The DNA here is from genome assembly GCF_002454215.1 of Acinetobacter sp. UBA6720. NCBI lineage: Bacteria > Pseudomonadati > Pseudomonadota > Gammaproteobacteria > Moraxellales > Moraxellaceae > Acinetobacter > Acinetobacter sp. UBA6720. Next base: position 21,569 of record NZ_DKIK01000056.1, on the reverse strand, counting down.
CAGGCGAATCATCTGTCTTTTTTTCAATGCTAAAATCATCGCCTGCAACATACGCTTGGTATTCTGCACGCAAAATTTCACATGCCTGAGTCACAATAGGTACAAGTTGCTGAATTAAAGCATCTTGCGGTGCAATGATTGTTCTGAACATGCGATACCCTTTTTTATTGAATCAAGCAACTCAAAAAATTTTCAACACTTAAATGCCGATACATACCCATAAAGACCTCTAGATCTTAAAGTATCTTTTCAAAAAACATTATACGCTGATGATACTAGAAAAATGTAAAACGATTGTGCAGCCTAAACCAATCTCTACTTGGGGCCACTACATGATCATTTCATCAAGCACATCTCATGGGCAAATGTTTACATGATCACTGATGACAAAAATTTTGAGCAAAAAAAATCCCACGCATGGAAGCGTGGGATATAAAACGAGAAAAGCTACAGCACTTTAATTTCGTGACACAGTATAAACCTATATTTTGAATACATCAATTAAAAATGCAAAATCCGACACATTTTTATGCATTTTGTACAGACCGCTGTTATTTACTATTAATCTGCACACTTTACTTCAAGCTGATACTCATCCTGTGTCACTTTAATTTTAATTTTTTGATATTTTCTTTTATTCGGATCCATCGCAGAACCCGCGACTTCAGATAAGAACTTCCGATCATTCATTAGTTCACTATAAGCTTTATATCCAATCAAAATTTTTTCGGGTTTTTTATTTTTGGAAATTAATGCGTTCAGAATGTCGTCTAGTTCATTTGCAGTAACAATTGGCATATAAATCAACTCAAAATAAAAAAGAGTATCTATGAACAATATGATGAAATGATGTCAAAACAATATTTTGAAAAATATAAATTAAAAATAAAGCCCGATCACCACAAAAATAGATAGGGCTTTTGTCTAAAAATCAGACCATAAAATTATTTTATTTAACAAAAAAGCCTGTTTATCTCTCTCCAAATAAACAGGCTTAAACTACACACACCGCATTTAATCATTTAGCATTTATATTTATGACACAGATACTACAGCTTAAATATTTCAAATTGATGAAGCTGAATTGCTTTTATAAAACCGTGCCGACTCAATCGTCATTTCTTAAAAATGTGAGCTCGTATTCATCATGGGTAATTTTAATCTTAGTGTTCCGATAGGTACGCTTTTTCGGGTCTAGCGAAGAATTGATGACGTTATCTGCAAATTTCGGATTCGACATAAATTTTGCATATAACATATAACCGATACGAATCTTCTTAATTGCTTTTTTCTTTCCTTTTGCCTCATATTTATCTAGGGTTTCATCTAAAAAATCTAAACTGAGTTCACTCATTTATTCATCTCTATTTTATTGTCATTCGATCCATGTTTTACCTGATTCTAAGTTAAATAACCAGTGCAACATCTTTATTTATTAATCATTCGGATAGATCACCAACATCATTTTCTTAGCATAAGTCAGCCAATTTTTATCTACTTTTGCTACACATATACAAAAGCCACCTTAAAGGTGGCTTTAATTTTAACAATGCAAAATGAAAATCTGATGAAAATCACATTACATAGACATAACTGCAGAATAACTCAGTGGAATTGAAAAACTAACCAAAACTAAAGAAGCTGTACGCTGCAAGTTTTTTTGATTTAGCCATGAAATTCTATTAGCAACCAATACAGAACCAATAAATATCCAAAATAACGCAATTGGAGTAATTAGACATAAAAATAACCCCATGTGCACCGTATATGATTGAAGACTTGACCATGCAGCAATTGGAAAAACGGCTGAAGCAAACAACAGAGCTTTTGGATTGAGCATTGTCGCGCAGAAAAGTGACTTGGCTGTAATTGAGGGTTGGTTTAAATCTGCATCAACTGTAGAAGTTTTCCATAATTTAAAGGCTAAATAAATAATATAAGCTGCACTGCAAAGTTTCAGTACTGGCGGTAAAATGGGGAGAGATTCAGCAATTGAGTCAATTAAAACGCCCCATACGGTGATTGCAATAAAGTAGCCTATCACTTCAGCAGGAATCAATTTAAGGGATTTTTTGACACCAGTTTCAATACCTGAAGACGCTAAAAGTGTATTCGTTGGTCCAGGTGTTAAGAGGATGGTAATGACCAAACTTATAAAAAGCCATGAAAACATTCACTATCCTTTTCCTTGTAAATTTGGCCAAATCTTTCAATATTTCGTTTTATTTGTCGACATTTTAAATGTAAGAAAAAATTTAATACAAAAATAAATACTAAAAAAAGTAATTACTTAATATTCAATTCATCTTGCTTTCAGCATGTACCTTGACTGACTCAAAATGACCTTTTTTGTTCACCAAAATTCTTATAATTTAGATTAACATTTGAAGTGCAGCGCCATACTCTTAAAAATCATACTTGACTCAGACGTCTAAAGCCGACTCCTTTTCTTGGTCGGTAATTCAGTTGTGCTGTGCTCTCTTCAATCTATTGATCTGAATACCACCACTTTCCTAAACAATTTTCGTCTATTCTTTTACCCTATAAACTGATTAAAGCTTACGTTAAGTATAACTTTAATCAGTATTCATTTATAATAAAAAGAATAAAATTAATACTTTGTGTCTTAAATGTCATTAAATTCAAGAAAAATAGTCGAGTTTTCTATTCTTGCCTTATTCGGTTTTACACTTTATTTCGGGGTTACTGCTTACCATGATTGGAAATATGAACAGGCTTTAAAATCTGATCATCAAATCCGTGATTGTGGTGAATTCATTGAAAAAACAGAAATTATCCGCAAGCGCTTTGGTCGGTCAGATAGTATTGAACCAATATATACTTTCAAGAATACACATGGCGATCTGTTTAGCTTTAGTGGCGGTAAACAGGTCATCAAACACTTACCGAGACTCACGCTGCTAAAACCGCAACAACCTGTTTGCTTTCAATATTCGCCAGTATCTAAAGATAAAAATGGTTTTTTTCTACTCACCAATCTTCACTAAACAGCAACATACGCACTATCTCAAATAACACTCACAATTCGTACAGGACACAGAGACAGTCGCACAAAATGGTAGCAAGCGCATGTGCGCTGAGAGCTTGATACATCGCATACCTTTTACATCATCATTAATTTTCAATGCAGATCTGGTATGATTAATAATGATTATTGATTACACTTTATAAAATATAATATGCATGATTCATCAACAAATTTTAACGATAACCGCCCCATCAAATCGTGGTTTGGATTTCTTTTAGGATTGTTCTGCGTTGTAATGAGCATAATAGCGTTATTTGAATCTGTGAGTTTACAAAGCATCCTGAGAAGTTTAGGTTTTCTATGCTTTTGGTATCCATGGAGTCAATTACAAGTTAAGAATCGTCCTCTCTCAAAATTTTTCAGTAGTGAAATAGACGGCGACAAATTAAATAAACAAGCAAGCGTCCTCGCAATTATTGCTCTGGCTCTACTCATCAGCTCTACAATTTTGTTTTATATGAGTTAGTTTGAATAGCAACCCGCTTCTTGATTGGCTGACATTACTGATTGAGAAAAAAGTTCAACCATAGTAATCACACCGACAACTATTGCTGATTGAAAGAGCTTGATGAAGGCTTATATTTGTTTATGTATTATGCAAATTTATCAAAATCATAAGGTGTCTTTAAAGTGAGAATACATATTGATAAGTTAAGTATTCGTTCGACCACCGAAGAAGATTGGGAAATATTAAAAACTGTGCGCTTAGAATCTCTCTTAGAGAGTCCTAATGCATTTTCTGCAACATACTCTACCACTGAGCTGTATAGTGAATTGCAATGGCGTGATCGTGCAGCACATAAAACTCAATATCACTATATCTTAGCTCTAAATGGGCAACGCGCTATTGGTATAATTGGTGGAAAACAAAGTACTGAACTAGAGTTTGGCTTGATCGCCATGTGGGTCAATCCAGAGTTTCGCGGTAATGGTATAGCAGATATGCTGATCAATGCTATAAAGAAATTAGCAATTTCTAAAGGGCATTTTAGAATAGCCCTGAGTGTTTCTCAAGATAATATTCGGGCAATAAATCTTTACTCTAAGCACGGTTTTTCATGTATAGCCGACTGGGAAAACTCATCTATAAATGCTCGCCCAAGAAATCAAAAAATGGAATGTGTCGAATTAGACAGAGTGATACCCAAATTTGCATAAAGCTTACTTGTAGGTTCAATGGTATATCAGGGCACTTCCCTACAAGTCTATATGTTTAAAACATCAAAAATGACTGACTTATACAAAGTCAAAAAAGTGAATATGATTTTTCAAATACTTGAGAAATGTATTATTTTACTAAATAAAATTAGGCGTATAGAGAGTAAGTTAATGAACCACCCTGAGTCTCAAATTGATGATATACAGATTGTAGGTTTACAACATTGCAAGTCGGAAAATTTAGTTCATTTTTATATAAAAAATAAAACTCATTTAGCCGATGCAATGCCCCTTAGAGATGAATCTTTTTATCAGTCTCACTACTGGGACGAGCAGATTGCTGATTATGCTCAATTATTTAAAGAAAAGTGCGCGATTAAATTTGTTTTACTCAAACATGAGCAGGTGATTGGAACCATTACATTTGATCAAATTTGCTATGGTGCCTTTCGTTCTTGTTATCTTGGATACTTGTTAGACCAAGATTATCAAGGAAAAGGCATAATGACTAAAGCTTTACAGTTTTGTTTAAGCTATATAATTAAAGACCTCAACCTAAATCGTGTAATGGCTAATTACGTTCCTGAAAACCTTCGTAGTGGAAAACTACTCCGTCAGTTAGGATTTGAGCGAGAAGGCTATGCCAGAAAGTATCTTTTACTTAATGGTGTATGGAAAGATCATATTTTAACCAGTTATATTAATGACACCTAATATTAACCAAATAAAGTTCCAGTTTAAATTTTCGTCTGCAAACCAATTAAAAAAATCGCATCTACCCAGAGGATTTTCAATTCACACTCTTAAGACAGACAGTGATATGAGCGTTTCTGGAAAGCGAGTCTGCGTTACAAATAACAATTTCACACAGACCGTTTAAAGCAACGTGAAATTTTTAATTTAGTTGGGAGGATTGATTACCCAATATCCCCTATTTCACACCCACTCCTTAAAGGGCAAGGTTCACCATCCAATAAGTTTTCAAGCATGCTCTGCATCTGTAGCAATTGAAATATTTTCTCCTGTATCACCCCTAGTTTTTCCGACAAAATCGAACGAAATTGTGTAGCCGGAATTTCATTCTCATTGATTAGTTGAGTGATTTGCCTTATCTCAGCCAGTGTAAAACCTAGATTTTTAGCCGTCTGGATGAGTTTCAATTGTTGTAGCGTCTGTTCAGGATAATCCTTATAACCATTATTACGGACTAAAGGTTGAATTAACTCCATTTTTTCATAAAAACGGATGGTATCTCGACTCAAATTCATCTGTTGTGATAGTTCACCGATCAACATATCTCATTTCCATGCATATTTTTAAAACCCTCTTGACCATGGAGTATACTCCATGCTTTAGCGTAAGCAATGACTAATGAATAGGAGTTAGTTCTATGTTTACATCACCCCAAACCGCCTTAATAGTCGGCGCAACTGGATTTATTGGTAAATTCCTTGTCGCTCGTCTGCTCCGTGATAATGCACGGGTCTTTGCTCTCTGCCGTAATATAAATGAGCAACCGCATCAACTAAGATCTTGGCTAACACAACAGGGAATTGACTATCGCCAACTTAGTTTCATTCAAGGTGATGTTACCCTTCCCCATTTAGGTCTATCACCTCAGGATTGGGAAACATTAAAAGAAGTTAACTATCTCTACAATACGAGTGCATTGTTTAAATGGAATCTCTCCATGGAGCAAGCTAAAGCAGTAAATGTTGATGGGCTGACCAACCTGTTACATAGTGTACGCAAGCATTGTCATTTAGAACGTGCAGTACACTTGTCTGGCTATATGCTAACTCTAGACAAGCATTTACAGGCAGCAGGCATCTATAGAAAGAATATTGAAAAAACGGATTGGCCCAAAATTTATGACAAATTGGGTGCTTATGAAGCCTCAAAAATCCAAGGGCATTTTAACTGGATCAAGCAGGCTGACACTCTCAATATCCCATGGACAGTCATTCACCCGGCCACAGTAATAGGTGATGAAATGAGTGGAGAAATTCCTGCAAACCAACCGATTGCCACCCTAATTCAACAGCTCAAACAAAGAAAAATGAAGGCACTGCCCGGGACACCTCAGCATTCACTGCCTCTAGTATCCGTAACAATGCTTGTGAATGCTATTTTCCATGCAGGCAAAGATACCCAAACTCTAAAACAAGAAATTTTAGTAGCCAACCCTGAACAATTATCCTTACAGACTTTGGTCAGCATTATTGCTAATGCTATACAGGTCAAAGCTCCACATCATTTTGTATCACTCTACTTTTTAAAATGGATTTTAAAATGGCATTGGTTGGCAAAAAAATTAGATATGTCTGGAGAAATGCTAAATTTTATTAGAACTGAACAGATTGACCTGAGCTTATTCAACCAACTCAATCAAAAGTGGGAAATTCCACCGACCGTACTACTAGAAACCATAGAAAAGACTGCAGGATGGGTGATTAAGCAATCGAAATAAAACAATACTAAGCATGGGCAATATTGAGTTACTCAAGATGGGGACTCTCCTCTCTAAGTTTCAGCAGTCATGGATTTATTCACTTATTCAGTTCTGATTTATATTTGCATACTTGTGAACAAGCATCTGTTGTTAATCCAAGTAATGGGTAAGTGCATAAATCCATCTATTGAGTTATTGGGAGTAAAAGAATACAAAATTGGAAAATAATCTTACCCTTAGGTAAAACCCTAATAAAAAAACCTTCCGATCCGTAGCCATCAACTTCTTATCTCAAAGTTTTCTGTTGTTAGATTTAAGCCAACTATCACTTAATGCCATTCGTTTTTTTCAAGCTAGTTGTTTTATACTCTAATGTTGCTATGTACAGATAGAAAATATGTACACAGATATGTACATCATTTTTCTTGAAAGGTTTTTCTATAAACTTTGTTGAACTTGAAAAAACATTGGAGATTTTTAAATGGAAAAACCGCTTATTATTTTTGATATGGACGGTACATTACTGGATCTTGCTTACGATGATTTTATTTGGAATCATCAACTTCCAATTCGTTATGCGGAACAGCACCAGTGTTCTTTAGAGCAAAGTCGACAGGCTTTGTTTCAGTTCTATCAAACCCATAATCACACTTTAAATTGGTATTCAACCCGCTTTTGGACAGCAAAAGTTGGTGTAGATACGCTGGCTTTACAGCACGAGTTTAAGCATAAAGTTAGCCTCCGCGAAGGTTGTATTCAACTTCTCGACTACTTGAAAACCAATGGTTATCCTTGTTGGCTTGCAACCAATGCGGATTGCGAAGGCTTAAAATTTAAGCTTGAACACACCGAACTGGCCTCATATTTTGATGTCATCATCAGCAGTGAAACACTTGGTCATGCCAAAGAATTTACCGAGTTTTGGCAACATCTTCATAAGCACCATCCTTTTAACCCATCACACTGCTATTTTATCGACGACACGGAGAAAGTGCTTAAAGGTGCTGAAAGTTTTGGAATTCAAAACTTATTTACCATTGCTCAGCCTTCATCACTGGGACAATCTAAAGTATCGAGCTCTTATCCCATATTAAATCAACTCACCGATTTAATTCATTATTTAGAGCAAGCTGAGGTCACTACAAAATATGCGTAAATCCGCTTTAGCTGAAGATGCTGTAGGCATGCGTATTGATAAATGGTTATGGGCAGCACGTTTTTTTAAAACGCGCTCGATTGCCAAAAATGCCATCGAGGGGGGTAAAGTCCACCACAATGGCGAACGTGTCAAAGTATCACGTGAAGTCCGTATTGGTATGGAACTCACGATTCAACAAGGTATTGATAAGAAAACCGTGGTAATCAAAGAGCTCTCTGATGTTCGCGGTCCTGCACCAGTCGCACAAAAGCTTTATGAAGAAACCGAAGTCAGTATTACACGACGGGAATTGATTGCAACCCAAAGAAAGTTGCATAATCTAGCTCGACCTGATCATCGCCCGAGTAAAAAAGATCGACGAGATATCAGCAAGTTTAGACAAGAAAATGATCAACAATTTGACCAATACTGGTCTTATAATGATGATGAATGACATGCGTCATATTGTGTCGTACACGATATGACTTTTATAGAAGATACGGACTAAATCTGTCACTATAGTGATCATATTCAGTAACTATCCGTGACATCGTTTTGAGGTTGTAAGATGGATGATAATAAAAGCAAGGCGCTTAATGCTGCGCTAAGTCAAATTGAAAAACAGTTTGGCAAAAACACAGTAATGCGCCTTGGCGATAACACCGTACAAGCTGTTGAAGCGGTATCGACGGGTTCTTTAACACTTGATATTGCGCTTGGTATTGGCGGCTTACCCAAAGGTCGTATCGTTGAAATTTATGGTCCTGAATCTTCAGGTAAAACGACGATGACTTTGCAAGCGATTGCAGAATGTCAAAAAGCAGGTGGCACTTGTGCATTTATTGACGCCGAACACGCTTTAGATCCTCAATATGCACGCAAACTAGGTGTAGACATTGATAACTTACTGGTTTCACAACCAGATAATGGTGAACAAGCTCTTGAAATTGCAGATATGTTAGTTCGCTCTGGAGCGATTGATCTGATCGTTGTCGACTCAGTAGCTGCATTGACACCACGTGCGGAAATTGAAGGTGAAATGGGCGACTCGCACATGGGTCTTCAGGCACGTTTAATGAGCCAAGCATTACGTAAAATTACAGGTAATGCAAAACGTTCAAACTGTATGGTGATTTTCATTAACCAAATTCGTATGAAAATTGGTGTAATGTTTGGTAGCCCTGAAACCACTACTGGTGGTAATGCGTTGAAATTCTATGCGTCTGTGCGTTTAGACATTCGCCGCGTAGGTCAGGTCAAAGAAGGCGATGAAATTGTTGGTTCTGAGACCAAAGTCAAAGTTGTTAAAAACAAAATGGCACCGCCATTCCGCGAAGCACTCTTCCAAATCCTCTATGGTAAAGGTGTGAACCACTTAGGTGAGCTTGTAGACTTGGCTGTTCAGCAAGAAATCGTACAAAAAGCCGGCGCTTGGTATTCATACCAAGGCGACAAAATCGGTCAAGGTAAAAACAACGTGATTCGTCACCTTGAAGAAAATCCTCAGTTGGCTGAAACCATTGAGAAAATCATCCGTGATCAACTGCTTACCACTTCAAATGCTGCACCCGTAGAAGAGAATGAAGAAGAGCCAGACTTTTTAGATGCTTAATTTAAAGCATCTTTCTAAAGAATAAATGTGATTACACAACATTTAGGCTTACACTAAGAAACGCCCTACGGGGCGTTTTGTTTATTCAGATCTATTTCATAGCCGATTATGCCTAATTCAAAATTCCCCAAACTTCTTGACTATGATGCTCTCAAACAACAATTTGGTGAGGAAGAATCCCCTGCTACTCAATACAGCCACACGCAGGCAACACAAGAAACGGTTGATACCCTAGATTTTGATGAAGAGAATCAGCCCAAACCCACAGGTTTAACAGGTTCCCGTCTACGTTCTTATGCATTTGCTGTACTGACACGTAAAGAGTATTCAAAAGCAGAATTGATTGAAAAATTAGTCACATGGGCAATGTACCGCGAAGAAGTGATTACACTGGTTGAAGAGCTTTCCGCACAAAACTACCAAAGTGATCAACGCGTTGCCGAAATTATGCTATCGAGCCAAAAACGTAAGGGCAAAGGCCCTAACCGTATCAAAATGGCGCTAAAAACAAAAAAGATAGATACAGGGTTAATTTTAGAAGAACTGAGAGAAACCGATTGGGTCGAACAAGCCTATCAACTCAAAATTAAAAAGTATGGAACTGAGGTCGCAACAGATCCAAAACTCAAAGCCAAACAAATCCGTTTTTTAATGTATCGTGGCTTTGAAATGGATGCGATTATGAAAGCCATTTCGAGAAAAATGGAAGATTGAATCGTCATTTAACACTCATATCATAAGGAATTTAAGGCTGAGGTACATCACTAAAACTTGAGCATACGAAGAAGTCTTTAAGACTTTAAATACAGATAAAACCCTCAACTTACTGCAATTCATAACTAGACCCAGTAATACCTAAATTACTTTTATGTAGTGTCATCTTATAAGCACCATCAATGCTTGTATTATAGTAGTCACCCGATCTAGCCTAGATCCTCTGGATCTTGCCATTAGGCATACGCACATCTAAATAATAATGCGGAATAATACACATAAATAAAATATAACCATACCTATGGAGATATAATTTAAAAAGCCATTTGAAATAAAATATAAAATCGAGAAATAGATAAAAATAATGGTAATTACAAAAAAGAAAATAAAAAGTAAAACACTTTTAATTTTTAGATGATTCAATAGTAACGACTAAACCAGCATCAATGCCGTAATAATCTTTCATTTTTATTCTTTTATATTTATAAAACTGGTGGCAACCCTACCAGCAAGCCTTCGGCACATCATATTTCTACTACCGTTGCTACCTTCCGGTCCTGGCGGGGTTCGTAGAGTACAATTGCGAAGTAACCGGCAGGGCTACCATTGCAAGAACAGAGTATAGAGATTTTCTCCCAAGTTGCAAGCCTATAAATGCTTTTTAAGTAAGCATTTCATTCAATTGATTATTTATAAAACAAACTGAGAAAAAGACATTCTATTTTAAACAACATCGGTACTACAATCCTTTACCTAAATACACGACAACAATGTAAAAGCTTATTGCATTTCAGAACATTGCCGTTTTTAATGGGGTAAATAAATTTTGTTTGATGTGTCTACATCAAAAGCATGACAACACGGATATTTCATGATGCTAAAGAAGCATAGCCTATGTGCCCTCACCCTACTTTGCACAACGTCTGTTTTCGCCAACGTTCCAATTGAATCACTAGGCTTAAGTCAAGCCAGCAATAACAGTGTCAGCTCAACTAGCTTAGCTGTAGATACGGGTGCAGGAGCCACTGCAACCAATATCAATTGGCAAATCATGCAAAAAAACCAGCAACTAGAAAATGATTTGCGTATCTTGCGCGGCAAGATGGAAGAACAGGATAATGAAATTGCTCAGCTTAAACATGAATTAGAAAACCGCTACGCTGACCTAGATCAGCGTTTAGAATTACTTCAACAAAAACTAGACCCTGAAGCAAGTAATGCAGCGGAGGATAATCAACAGGATATTACTCCCAGCACCAACACAAGCTCCGGGAACAACACAGCCCCCCCAGTAAACCCAGCAAATAAACCGCCTGTGGTTGTCAGCACACAGAATACGTCTGAACCATCGGAACTAGAAAAAGCAGCCTATACCGTAGCTCTAGATGCGTATAAGCAAGGCGGTGCAAAGAAAGCGATTGCACCTATGCAAAATTTTATTAAGAACAATCCCAATAGTGTTTATATTAGCAATGCCTATTTTTGGTTAGCAGAGTTCAACTTAGCCGTTGAACCCACCAACTATGTAGAAGCAAAGAAAAACTATGGTATTGTGGCGAACAAATACCCTAACTCCTCGCGTGCACCACGCGCTGTTTATCAGCTCTATAATATTGCCAAAGAAGTAGATAAAAACACGACTCAAGCCAATCAATATAAAGCCAAGCTACTTAAACAATATCCTAAGTCTGAAGAGGCTTCTTTCTTTAACAAATGATTTTCCTATAGATATAAAAAAAGACACGCGAAGTGTCTTTTTTTATATCTAGAATGAGCTTAACGCACAATGCCTCGTTCTGACTGTTCTAATGAGTCGATGAGCAATTGTACCTCAGCAACTTCAGGCAAAATTTCTACACGGATACGTTCTAAAGCCTGCTCTGTCGTTAGACCTTCTTTATAGATCAATTTAAATGCTGTGCGTAAACCTTGAATCACATTTTTAGACCAACCTTTACGACGCATGCCTTCAACATTCATCGCAAAAGCATGTGCAGGGTTACCAGAAACCATTACATAAGCAGGTACATCTTTCACGATCAAGGATGCACCACCAATCATACTGTAAGAATCAATCTTACAGAACTGGTGTATCCCTGAGTTACCGCCGACAATCACATAGTCTCCTACATGAACATGACCAGCCACACCAACATTGTTTGCAAAAATATTATGATTACCTACCACACAGTCATGTGCGATATGTGTATTAACCATCAATAGATTATGGCTACCAATCTTAGTAAGACCGTGATCCTGAACCGTACCACGGTGTAAACTACAATGTTCACGAATTTTATTATGGTCGCCAATTTCTAACCAGGTTTCTTCACCTGCATATTTTAGATCCTGACATACCTCACCCACGCTTGCGAATTGGAAAATTTCATTCTGCTCGCCAATACGCGTATAACCACCGACTACCACATGTGAGTGTAACTGTGTACCTGCACCAATGGTGACATTTGGACCAATAACACAATACGGTCCAATCTTTACATCTGCTGCAATCACGGCAGATGCATCGATAATTGCTGTAGGGTGAATAAATTCGTTATTGCTCATGATTGCTCTATTTTCTGATGCGAAACCATAATTTCCGCAGATGCTGCTACTACACCGTCAACGGTGGCAATACAATTATATTTGTAAATACCACGTTTCTGCATAACCAATTCTGATTTTAACACCAATTGGTCACCTGCAACGACTTGCTTTTTAAAGCGAACTTTCTCTGCACCTGCAAACAAGAACAAAGAGCCTTCACTCGGTTTTTCATCGTTCATGATAAAACCAAGAATGCCTGATACTTGTGCTAATGCTTCGACAATCAAAACACCTGGCATAATTGGATAATTGGGGAAGTGTCCTTGAAAAAATTCTTCATTAATAGACACATTTTTATAAGCCACAATACCATTTTCAGTCACATCAACAACACGATCGACCAATAAAAAAGGATAGCGGTGTGGCAAGTATTCACGGATCGTTTGAATTGTCATTGGCAATTCAGGTTTCGTGAAACTAGTAGAATTCGACTCAGTCATCATATTTCTATTTACGCAATTTAATTGTTGATTCAAGGGACTCTATTTGAGTCTGCATATGATCAATTTTTTTGACCAGTTGGGTCAATGGCACATCTGCTAATTGTCTTAAACGCACAACCGTACGTTTCCACTTTTGATTTTCAAAAAGCCCTATGCCTGAAGAATAAGTTCCAGCCACAGAAATATTATTTGTGACCATTGACATTCCTGTTAACGTCACATTATCAGCAATATTTAAGTGTCCAGCAATTGCAGAACCACCACCAACAATACAATTTTTGCCAATGGTCGTGCTACCAGCTACAGCTGTCTTTGCAGCAAATGCAGAATTTGCACCGATTTTAACGTTATGTGCAATTTGCACAAGGTTATCAATAATGACACCATCTTCCAAAATCGTGTCATCCAAAGCACCTCGATCGACACTACAATTCGACCCAATTCGCACATCATTTCCAATAATGACAGAACCCAATTGTGCAATGCGATGCCATTTACCTTGGTATGGAGCGAAACCAAAACCTTCGCCACCTATTGCAGTATTGGCATGGATACGTACACGATCGCCAATTTTACATGACATTAAATTTACATGCGATTCAATCAGACCATTACGTCCAATTTCAACACCATCATGAATGGTGACATGCGACTGGATAATTGTATGATCACCGATCACACAATTTTCGCCAATCACAACATAATGACCAATATAGGCACTATCCGAAATAATTGCTGAGGAATGAATCTGTGCAGTACTTTCGATACCCTGCTCAGTATGCTTAGCCTCAAAAGCATGCGTTAAAATTGCAAATGCTAAATAAGGATTAGCAACAATAATAAAGTTTTGATGTTCAACCAAGTGATCTTTCAGAGCTGCTGTAACAATGAAGGCTCCAGCTTTAGACTGTCGTGCTTGATCTAAGTATTTTTCACTATTCACAAAAGCAACATGTCTAGACTCAGCAGAGTCTAGACTAGCCAATCCTTTGAAGATCAAGTCTGCTTGACCTACGCACTCACCTTGAACTAAACGAGCAAGATCTTCTAAGCGATATTGTTGAGGATTCATTGGATTACTTAATTGCGTTAACCTTTTGAATCATTTTATCAGTTAAATCATACTTAGCGTCATAGGCAAGTGCCGAGTTTTTATTCAAAACAACATCTAATTGATTTTCTTTACGCAATTGTTCAGCAACTTGCTTCACTCGCGTATCAAAAACTGAACGAACTTGTTGAATAGAACTTTGTACACTACTTTGCATTGTTTGCTGTAAAGCATTGAACTCTTTCAGCTTCGTTTGGTATTGAGCCACTAATTTTTGCTTTTCTGCATCGCTTAATTTATCGCCAGTCTGCAAACGCTGTTGCAAGTCCTGAAGCTCTTTACCTAGTTGATCAAGCTTAGTGCTTTGTGGCTGTATTTTTTGTTGGAAGCTTGAGTTTTGTTGTTTTAAATATGTGCTATTTTCAACTACACGCTCAAGATCCACGACACCATAACCTGCCGCATTGACTACTGTTGAAGTTAAAGCCGTTAAAACCAATGCTGTAAAAATTTTTTTCATGATTTAATCTGTCATATAAATAAAGAAAGGTCGACCTTAGAAGGTACGACCAATTTCAAATTGAATGCTCTTCGTCTCATCACCGTCTTTATCATTCAGTGGGAACGCATAGCTTAACGATAATGGGCCAATCATTGTAATCCACGTAAAGCCAACACCAACACTATAGCGCAAATTACTTAGGTCAAAACCATATTCATCTTTACAAGTTTTTCGCTCAGTTTCTGTAGAAAATACATCACATTGCGTATCGAAAACCTGACCACCTTCAGCAAAAATCACTGGGCGAACTTGACGCGTCCAATCGCCTTTAAATGGTAAAGGTAATGCCAATTCCGTACCAAATTGTACAAGTGCGTTACCACCCACTTCTTCAGGAGAAGGATCATTTTGACCTGTTTCAGTATAATAAACACCATCGTATTTAGGACCCAATGTACTTGTGTCATAACCACGAACCGAACCAAAACCTCCAGCATAGAAGTTTTTGTAGAATGGAAGGTCATTACCATAACCCAACTTACCATAACCACGAAGTACGAAGTCCTTACCTAATGGAAGATACCCTTGTGCATCATAGGTAATTTTTTGATATTCAACATCACTACCAGGTAATGCAATTTCACCATTCACACGATGCGACATACCTGATGTTGGGAATACTGGACGGTTTAATGTATTATAAGACCAACCAAGGTTAATATTATAAGTAAAGAAATCGCCTTGATACTCTGAACTATATTCTTGGGTTGAAATTTCATTACCATCATCATCAACACATACACCATCGCTCCAAGAACCAGAACAATATGTGCCTGTGCCAGTTTTCTTACCGCCATGCGCTAACAAATAATCACGCACATAGGTGGATACGTATGGACCAGTGGTTACTTTAGTTTTATCAATCGTTAAGCCTGCACTAATATTTTGGTTTTCATCAATTGGATAACCAAAAGTCAGACCACCACCTAAACTGTCTGTAACATAGTTGTTGACGTTATAGTCATCATCAAGCTTGGTTTTACGGTAATACATGTTATAACCACGTTTTACACCATCAATGGTGAAATACGGGTCAGTTACACTTAAATTATAATAGTCTTGCGTCTCTGAGCGTGTTAAATCAATAGCAACCGAATTACCCGTGCCCAAGAAATTCGTTTGACTTAAGCCTGCTTGGAACGTGACACCACCACTTTGCGAGAAACCAACAGCTAATGTTGTTGTACCAGAATGTTGTTCTTCAACATTTACATTAAGATCGACTTGGTCTGCAGTATTCGGTACACGTGCTGGTTTAATATCAACAGTTTTAAAGAAACCTGTACGCTCTAAACGCACTTTAGATAAATCAATCTTTTCATTGCTCGCTAATGCACCTTCCATCTGACGCATTTCACGACGTAAAACCTCATCCGCAGTCTTGGTATTTCCTGCAAAGTTAATACGACGAACTGTCACTTGTTGACCCGGATTAATATAATAATTTAAGCCAACCAAGTGGGTTTCTTTATCAATCTGAGGCACTACATTAACTTCGGCATAGTAATAACCAGCATTGCCGTATTTACGTAGAAGCAACTGTTTAACTGCATTTACTTTTTCTTGCGAGTAAATATCGCCATCTTTATAAATTTGTAATGCTTTTAGTTCTGAAGGTGTATATAAAGCATCACCTAAGAATTTGGTTTCGCCAAATTTGAATTGCTCACCTTCATCAACAGAAACTTCAACAAAAATATTCTTCTTGTCTTCACTTAAGTTTAAGCTTGAGTGATTAATATTAAAGTTGATATAGCCTTTGTTTAAATAAAGTGCACGCAACGACTCTAAGCTTGCAGCCATCTTTTCACGTGCATAACGATCATTACGCGAAATAATAGAGGTCCAACCACTCTCTTTTACTGCAAACGCTTGTTCAATTTCGCTTTCTTTAAAAACGGTATTACCAATAATATTGATATCTACAACTTTTGCAGCTTTACCTTCTACAAACTCAATCGTCAAATCTACACGATTGTTCGGCTTTGGTGTACTGACAACTTTTACATCAGCATCATAACGACCTTGCTGCATGTACTGTTGTTCAAGTTCAGACTCAACAGTTTGTAAGGCTGATTTTTTCAGCACTTCACCTTCTGTAATACCCATTTTTTTGAGACCTTCTTCTAAGGCCTCTTTAGGGATAAGCTTATTTCCTTTAAATTCAACTTTAGAAATAAGAGGACGTTCGACAACCTTGAAAACCAGCGAATTGCCCTGCTTTTCAGTTTTGATGTCATCAAATAAACCTGTTGCATACAAACTACGAATGGCATTGGCAAGCGCAGCATCGCTCACACGATCTCCACTGTTCAACGGAATCATTCCATAAACATTTGCTGGCGTTAAACGAACAAGTCCATCAACCTTAATATCACGTACTATATAATCTTCTGCTGCATATACTTGTTGTACTGTTGCCATAGCACTAACGAGCGCCAGAGGCATAAATAAATGTGTGTGCTGCATGCCAGTCTTTTCCGATGTAAAATTTAATTCCGTATCTACGCTTTCTTACAAACGCATAAAATCATTGAATAGTGCCAGAAGCATCATACTTCCGAGCAATACCATACCAATTTTCAAACCAACCAATTGTATTTGTTCAGAAACAGGTTTACCACGTATCAGTTCTATAAAATAATAGACCAAATGTCCACCATCAAGCATAGGAATAGGTAATAAATTTAATATCCCTAAACTAACGCTCATCAGCGCCATAAATGAGATGAAAGTCTGCCACCCCATTTCTGCACTTTGTCCCGCAACTTTGGCAATGGTAATCGGCCCAGATAGGTTATCTAAACCAATCAAACCGCGTACCATTTTCACAATCGAGTTTAAAATCATACTCGACAATTGACCAGTTTTGTCCACCGCCATCATGAAGGCTTCGGCAGGATTATATTGTATCGTTTGTTTATATTCTGTAGGAATACTGATCTTTCCTGAGTCACTTTGTACACCCAAGACACCAGAAACCTTACCCATATTGTCGCGTTTACCTTGTGGCATCACTTCAAGCTGTACCAACTGATTATTGCGAAGCACCTCAATTTTTAACAACTTTTCAGGCGATGCTTGAACGACCTGCACCACATCAAACCAGTCTTTCATTTTGACGCCATCAATTGCAACAATTTTATCGCCTTGTTGCATGCCTTGACGAATAGCTGCGCCATCTTCACTTAGCTTTGTAACAACTGCTGGAATTTTAGGCCTGTATGGCATAAAACCAAGCACGTCAAGTGGAGACTGTGTTTGATCTTTCAGAAAATGCTGTATAGGCAGATTAAAAGTCTTGATCTGACCATTCCGTTCGGCCTGAATCTGAATTGAACCTGTTTCACCCACACGATCAACCAAAGCAAAATTCAACTTTTCCCAAGTCGGTGTTGTTAAACCATCAACTGCGGTAATTTTATCGCCGACTTGCATTTGAACTTGCGCCGCGGGGGTATTCGGTAACACTTTACCCACACGCGTATTCAATTGCTCTTGTGCAGGTAAAAAGAGTATCCAGAACAAAACTATTGCTAATGCTAAATTAATCAACGGGCCAGCTGCAACAATCGCAATACGCTTCCACGGATGCTGACGATTGAATGCTTTAGGCAAGTCTTCTTCAGATACATCGCCTTCACGCTCATCAAGCATTTTGACATAACCACCCAATGGCAGTGCTGACAGTTGATACTGAATGCCCGATTTTTTAGAAGTCCACTTTAAAAGCGTTGGACCAAATCCAATAGAATAAACTAAAACCTTTACGCCCAATTTACGCGCAACAAAATAGTGCCCAAACTCATGTATTGCAATAAGTGGGCCTAAAAGCAAAATTGCCGCAACAATAATAAACAAGGCGCTCATGCTTAAATTCCTATATTCACCACATATTGCTGAGCAACATGACATGCGTTTCGATCTGCTTCTAAAATAACATCAAGTTCTGTTGCAGCTTGATATTGGATAGTATTTAAAGTGTGTTCAACAATAGCAGGAATATCCATAAAACCAAGCCGTTGATTCAAAAATGCAGCAACGGCTACCTCATTAGCAGCATTTAAAATTGCTGGAGCCGTACCACCTGTTTTCATCGCTTGACGCGCTAAACCCAATGATGGAAAGCGTATAGTGTCTGGTTCCTGAAAATCTAACTGATGATTTTTAAATAAATCCAAAGCAGGTACATGTGTTTCAATACGCTCAGGCCATGCTAAAGCATGCGCAATCGGCGTACACATATCTGGGTTACCCATTTGTGCCAACGTTGATCCATCCACATACTGCACCATGGAATGAATGATACTCTGTGGGTGCACGACTACTGTAACAAAATGTTCTTCAATTGAAAAAAGATGACACGCTTCAATCAATTCCAAACCTTTATTCATCAGCGTCGCTGAATCTACTGAAATTTTTTGCCCCATCGACCAGTTCGGATGCTTACACGCCTGCGCAGGAGTTACCTTTCGAAGCTCATCTAAACTATGCTTTAAAAAAGGGCCTCCTGATGCTGTAAGCAAAATCCCCGAAACGCCAAGTTTGGGTTGTCCTGAACGCTCAGTATCTAAATAACTGTGTGGAAGACACTGGAAAATTGCATTATGTTCAGAATCAACAGGAAGTAATAATGCCTGATGATCATGAGCAGCCTGCATCATGATGTCACCAGACATTACCAAAGCTTCTTTATTTGCAAGCAGTACCCGCTTGCCTGCTTTAACCGCTGCCAACGTCGGCATTAAGCCTGCTGCTCCAACTATAGCAGCCATCACAATATCAACTGCGGGATGCTCAGCAACTGCAATCAATCCCGCTTCATCAGCTAGAATTTCAATATCCGGTAAATTGACTGCAACTAAAAGCTGACGCAACTCATCAACTTTAGTTTGGGGAACCACCACAATTTTAGGATGAAACTGTTGGCATATTTCAACAAGCTCACCAAGTCGACTGTGAGCCGTAACCGCAAATACTGAATAGCGTTGAGCATGTTGCTGCAATATTTTTAAGGTGCTCTGTCCAATTGACCCAGTAGCACCCAAAATACAAACTGATTGTGACATTTACAAATCTACGCCAATGAGTTTTAACACATATACACCTGCTGCAAAGATTGGTGCAGCAGCGAGTAGGGAATCAATACGATCGAGCACACCGCCATGCCCTGGCAAGATACGGCCTGAATCTTTAATTCCAGCACGACGCTTGATCATGGACTCAAACAAATCACCCAACACTGAACTAAATACTGTCACTACAGATAAAATAAGAAACAATAAATGCTGTGCATAAGTTAAGTTTAAATAGAGGATTTCAACTGCAACCACGATGATCATGGCAGTAATCACACCACCATAAAGACCTTCTAATGATTTATTTGGGCTGACTTCAGGTGCAAGCTTACGCTTGCCCAGTTTTCGCCCAACAAAATATGCTCCACTATCAGCACCCCACACCAACAAAAACAGATACATGAGCCACCAAGGCGACATTTTCCATAATGCAAAAATAGCGGTCACTGCAGAAGAAACAAGTACGATCCCAATAACATTTAGTGTTGAGTTATACCAAGCATCGTATTGCGGATAAGTTTTCACCCAATAAAGACTTAGTAGCCAACAGAGAATAGACGCCGCCCAGAGCAACAGTGCGATATCATTAAAATATAAAGCCAAGGTTGCTAAGCCTGCGGTTAACAGACCAAAACCCCATGCAAGAGGCTTATTTACATTTTTTGTTGTGCGGGGCATGAGTTTAAACCACTCATAGCCTGCAACCCCTGCCGCAATAATCATCAGCACAAACATTGGATAGTGTGACTGGGTTGCAAACATACAACTCAATACAACGGCCACCAAAACCAATGCGGTTATAATCCGCTCTAACATTTATTTTTTCTCAATTTTATCTTGTAGAATTTGTTCAGTCGTTTTTCCAAAACGACGTTCACGACCACCAAATACAGCCAAGGCGTCATCAAACTCTTCCACACTAAACTCCGGCCAAAGCGTTGGAGTAAAGTAAAGCTCTGCATAAGATGCTTGCCACAACATAAAGTTCGATAAGCGAAAATCCCCACCTGTTCGAATCAATAGATCCACAGCGGGTAAGTCACTCAAACTGACATATTTTCCAAACAATTGTTCATCAACTTGCTCAGGATCTAACGCTTGAGATTGAACAGCAAGTGCAATTTGCTTGGCAGCATGTGCCATATCCCACATCCCACCATAACTGATAGCAATGGTTAAAGTCATGCCCTTGAAATTAGCAGTGTCTTGTTCGGCATGCAACATTAAGTCACGCAATTGCAGAGATAATTTAGAACGATCACCAATAAAACGTAAGGACATTTGATATTGATGCATACGAGGCAACTGTTCATGAATCGTGTCTTCCAACAGTTTCATGAGCAAATCAACTTCAACTTGAGGGCGCTTCCAATTTTCACTCGAAAAAGCAAAAACGGTTAATGCTTGAATATTTTTTTTTCGACAATGCTCAACAATCGGGTCCAGGACATTTTTTCCTTCACGGTGACCATCGCCCTTTTGCATTGCATTTTTTTTGGCAAAACGATTGTTGCCATCCATGATGATGGCAACATGTTTTGGAAGAGTAAGCTTATCTTCTGAATCGGTCATTATACAAATTAGACCTTCAACAACTCAGCTTCTTTATTCGCAAGACGTTTGTCGATTTCAGCAACAAACTTATCTGTGATTTTTTGAATATCATCAGATGCACGACGTTCATCATCTTCAGAAATTTCTTTTT
>NZ_DKIK01000067.1:0-4451 GCF_002454215.1 Acinetobacter sp. UBA6720 | reverse complement strand
GATGCAGCATCATTGCAGAGTAACGCCTTACGGTGTTCTGCAAAATCAACCATGATTACGCGCCTCGAGTTGCAACAAGTGCTTCAGCAATTGCTTTCTTAAAGCGAACAATTACTTCTTCACATTCAGCTTGAGTGATAATAAGTGGGCAAAGTAAACGAATCACTGTACCGTTACGACCGCCTTTTTCTAACAATAACTTGTTGTTAAAGCATGCCGCTTGAATCGCTGCTGCCAGTTGACCATCTGCAGGTAAAGACCCCATATGATCCGCTGGTTTACGCTCATCAACAATTTCAACACCAATCATCAAACCACGGCCACGCACGTTACCGATACATGGGAACTCTTGAGCCAGCTTTTTAAATTCAGCTTGTAAGAAATCACCACGTTCTTGTGCATTCTGCGCAAGGTTTTGTTCTTTGATGGTTTTGATGGTTGCAAGACCAGTACCCATCGCCAATTGGTTACCACGGAAAGTACCCGTGTGACCTGCTGGTTGCCATGCGTCGAACTTACGCTTAATGCCCAGTACAGCAAGCGGTAAGCTACCACCTACAGCTTTAGACATGACAACAACGTCAGGTTCAATACCTGCGTGTTCGAATGCGAACATCTTGCCTGAACGTGCAAAGCCTGCTTGAACTTCGTCAAGAATCAACACGATATTGTGTTTTTCAGTCACTTCGCGGATTTTTTTCAACCATTTGGTTGGCGCTGTTACCACACCACCTTCACCTTGAATTGCTTCAAGAATCACAGCAGCTGGCTTAGTTACACCACTTTCAACGTCTTCGATGAAATTCTCAAAGAAATACGTTAAAGCATCCACACCCGCTTCACCACCTAAACCAAGTGGGCAACGGTATTCATGCGGATACGGCATAAATTGAACGCCTGGCATCAAACCATTTACAGCATTTTTAGCAGACAAATTACCTGTCATAGCAAGCGAACCATGTGTCATACCATGGTAGCCACCAGAGAAGCTAATCACTGTACTACGACCCGTATAAGTCTTTGCTAATTTAATTGCTGCTTCCGTGCCATCTGCACCAGATGGACCACAGAACTGTAAACAATACTCTTCTTTACCACCAGGTAATTGCTCAAGTAATGCTTCAGTAAACGCATCTTTTAAAGGTGTCGTTAAATCCAAAGTATGTAATGGTAGACCGCTTGCAAGCGTATCTTGGATACTTTGAATTACCGCAGGATGATTATGGCCCAAAGCCAATGTTCCTGCCCCAGCTAAACAATCGAGGTACTCTGTACCTTCAACATCAGTAACCCAGCAACCTAATGCTTTGGCTATCGCTAACGGTAATTTCCGTGGATAGCTACGAACATTGGATTCCATCTGACTTTGGCGAGTCAAATAGTATTCGTTAGTAGAATTAGTGGCAGGGTTTACAGAAGAAACGCTCATATCGAATTACCATCTCTGATATGGGTTGAAAGAAATAAGTCGGGTGACTTTTGGTCCTTTGACTCGGCGCTTTATAAAATCTAGTTAGATAGTGTTCAGATACTTCATAACTAGGAGGCGGATGATACAGAAATTTTCAATAAAATAAACAGCTTTTGGATATTATCTGTCATAAATTTACTAAAAAAATAGATCGTCCTAAACCATAGCTTAAATTATCATCTTACAGTGTGACAACGTAAAGAAAACCCGATGATTTTATTTATTTTTCAACTTTGCCAAAAAATATAATAAAGTTCAGCTTAGATGAAAATTAAGCGATTGAAAAAATTAAATATATCTAGACTTTATTGAAAAATAATATGTACTCATTTTTACAATCGAACCACAATATTTTCGCAAATTCACCACAAATTGGCTTTAAGCTTTTTATAAATGTTGCAAAACTCCTCGTAAATAAAAAAGGAATAAAAATGCGTCAATTCTTCATCCCAGCCATCGCACTTAGCACTTTATTTAGCTCCGCAGTTTTTGCACAGTCAGATAACCAATTAAACTACAATATTGTCAACGTTCAGGCCGAAGCAACACGCCAAGTTTCCAATGATCTCATGAATGCAACTTTGTACATTGAACGCAGCAATAAGCAACCTGCTGAACTGGCTACTCAAATTACACAGTTGATGAATCAAGCCACTGCTTTAGCACGCAAATACCCAAGTGTAAAAGTCGAAACGGGCTCTCAAAGCACTTACCCAATTTATAATGATGACAACCAAAAGCTAAAAGAATGGCGTGGTCGTGCAGAAATTAATTTAGAAAGCACAGACTTTAAGGCAGCAAGTCAGTTGATTGGTGAGTTACAACAGAACTTCCAAACCCAATCTATTGGTTTTAGTGTATCTGATGCACAACGTAAAAAAGTCGAAAATGAGCTGATTATTGAAGCATCGAAAAACTTCCAACAACGTGCGCAATCTTTAGCACAAGCATGGAACAAATCAGGCTATAACTTGGTGAACTTGAACATTAACACCAGTAACTATTACCCTCGTCCAGTGATGATGCGTGCTGAAAGTGCAAAATTTGCAATGGCTGATGCAGCACCAATGCAAGATGTGGCAGGTGGCGAGTCTAAAATCACCGTAAATACAAATGGTACTGTTCAATTTAAATAAAAAAATAGCGCTCATGCAATTTGAAAAGCGACATTAAACTTAGCTTTTAAATTCAGTGCGCAACGTGATTTTACTTTTAAAGCTGACAGCCAATTCACTCAAATCCATGCAGCAGATAAAAAAGACTACATTTTTGTGGTCTTTTTTATTTTAACAATATGACAAAATTGTGACACATTTTCGCACTTTATAAATATCACCCTACTTCATGACCCTCTCTGAACTTAATTTATCGCTTTTTTCATGGATTAATGCATCTCCCGAAGCTAGCAATACCAATATTCATTTTGCTATTTTCATTGCCAATGACCTGCTCTATTGCATGATTTTACTGTTTGCTTGGTTTTGGCTACGTGGTAACTATGACACTAAAAAGCAGATATTGAAGGCATTTATCTTTACCAGTATCGCCATTTTGATCAGCCAATGTATTTCGCATGTGTATTATCACCCGCGGCCTTTTGTCATGGATGTTGGACGCACTCTCATTTACCATGCACCTAATGGTTCATTCCCGAGTGACCATATGCTGATTTTTAGCAGTATTGCCTTTTCTTATCTGTTCTCGGCACAGCGCAAACTGGGAGTTTTTCTCTTGATTATGGCTTGGCTTGTTGCATGGTCACGTGTCTATCTCGGTGTGCACTTCCCTTTAGATATGCTCGGCGCTTTTCTATTGGCTTTTGCCTTAAACTTCTTTGGTTTAACCCTTTGGAATCTCTATAAAGAGAAAATCATGCAATGGGCACTCACCATTCACTTTTACTTATTTAAGCCACTGATTCAAAAAGGCTATATCAAATAACTTTTGCTTTAAAGCAAAAATTCCCGCTCGAAAGCGGGATTTTTTTAATGCATTTAAATCAGTAGATCGCCATGTGGTTTCGATGAATCATCTCAAGTGAGCGTGCTTCACCTAGAACTTGGTGAACTTTATCTGACGCTAAGCCCTTTACCAGCTCCGCAGAACGTGAACTAAAGTTGACACGCCCGACCGCAACACGACCACCTTGGATATCAACACATTCAACCACGTCACCGCGCTCAAAATGCCCTTCCACAGCTTTCACGCCAACTGGAAGTAAACTACGATGATTATCTTTAATGGCCTTAACCGCACCATCATCCAACACCAAACGACCTGCTGTTTGTAAGTGAGCCGCTAACCATTGTTGATGAGCCGTAATGCGGTCATTGTCAGTAATAAACAATGTCCCAAGCATTTCACCATCCATCAAACGTGCAAGCACATTATCACTTTCACCACTGGCAATCAGCGTTGGACAGCCAGACTTTGCAGCCAAGCGTGCAGCACGGACTTTGGTCAACATGCCGCCACGACCAAACTTACCGCCACCGCCAGCCATATCAAACAAGCTTTCATCTAAAGCACGCACGGTATGGAACAGTTTCGCATCTGGGTTTGAACGTGGGTCTGAGTCAAACATACCCTGCTGATCAGTCAAAATAATTAACAAATCAGCATGGACTTGACCTGCAACCATCGCGGCCAGCGTGTCATTGTCACCAAAGCGAATTTCATCGGTCGAAACCGTGTCATTTTCATTGATCACAGGGATCACATGCCATTCAATCAAGTTCTGTAAAGCGTCACATGAGTTCAAATAACGACGACGGTCTGCCAAGTCATCATGGGTCAACAACACTTGTGCAGTCTGAATGTGATGTTTTTCAAGCACACTCGACCATGTATGAATCAGGCCCATCTGACCAATGGCAGCACACGCCTGAAGACTGGGTAGATCGGTGGGTCGGCTGTCTAGCTTCATACGAACCATACCTTCAGCCACAGCTCCTGATGACACCAGAATAATCTCATGTCC
>NZ_DKIK01000029.1:0-34921 GCF_002454215.1 Acinetobacter sp. UBA6720 | reverse complement strand
GTTAGGGGGCTTTTTTTATTATGCAGTTAGCGAAATAGTCAATCGGGAAGAAGAGAATGAGAGCGGAGAATATGCGCTAAATTATACAAAAATACATTTATATAAATTAAAATTATGTGAAATATCTACCATTTATCAAAGAATTTGAAGAAGTGCAAATCGTTTTACCGCACTTTTATACAACTTTAGTCTAGTTTTTCCAAAAAGTGCAGTTTTGATTGCTTTATTTATAGACAAAAAATGAATAATGATTCATTTTATATAAAAGTGAATAATGATTCACTTTTTATAATAAAGCTCACAGTTGGAGGTGAGGAAAAAATGACAGCGACAACAATGAATGTAAATGCTGTAATCGATCAGGCGAAGTTTAAACCCTTTCATCTAACGGTTGTTTTATGGTGTTTATTTGTCGTCTTATTTGACGGTTATGATTTAGCCATTAATGGCGTTGCCTTACCGCTCTTAATGAAAGAGTGGGGAATGACAGCAGTACAGGCTGGTATGCTGGCCAGTACTGCTTTAGCAGGTATGATGTTTGGCGCAATGCTATTTGGGATGTTAGCGGATAAAATTGGCCGAAAAAAAGTTATTATTATCTGTGTCACCTTGTTTAGCGGTTTCACGTTTGCAGGTGGTTTTGCATCAACACCTACTGAGTTTGGTATTTTACGTTTTATTGCTGGTCTTGGGATTGGCGGGGTGTTACCTAATTTGGTTGCGCTTACTTCGGAATATGCTCCACAAAAATTTCGCAGCACTTTGGTGACAGCCATGTTTAGTGGTTATGCCATGGGTGGCATTATGGCGGCATTGTTAGGTGCAGCATTCACCCCGACGTTTGGCTGGAAAATTATGTTCTTCATTGCAGGTATTCCATTACTTTTTATCCCAATTTTATGGAAATTCTTACCTGAATCAGTCACTTTTTTGGTGAAAGCTCAACAAACTGAAAAAGCACGTAATATTATTCAACGTTTGGTTCCTGACGAGACGGTGTCGCCAAATACTGTTTTAATCTTGAATGAAGCAAAAGTGCCAGATGCGTCTGTCGCTGCCTTGTTTAAGAATGGCCGTGCTAGAGGCACTATCTTATTTTGGTGCTGCTTTTTCATGTGCTTATTGATGGTGTATGCCTTAGGCAGTTGGTTACCAAAACTAATGATGGCTGCGGGTTATTCGATGGGGAGTAGTTTGATGTTTTTACTTTCTTTGAATATTGGTGCGGTGATTGGAACAGCAGGAGGGGGTATTCTTGCAGACCGTTTCCACTTGAAACCTGTCATTATCAGTATGTTGATTGTTGGCGCAGTCGCGCTTGTTGGTTTAGGTTTTAATTCACCCCAGCCTGTGATTTATCTATTGGTTGCTCTTGCAGGAGCTGCGTCGATAGGCTGTAGTATTTTATTATACAGTTATGTAGCGCAGTATTATCCGCTGGCTGTTCGTTCAACAGGTTTAGGTTGGGCATCTGGCATTGGGCGTGTTGGTGCGATTGTCGGACCAATTGTCATTGGGGTGCTGCTGGGAATGGAGCTACCGCATAAAATGAACTTTATTGCAGTTGCTATTCCAGCAATTATTGCTGCAATTGCCGTCTCTTTCATTCGTCTGAATAACGCTGAAGAAACTGTAACGTCTCAAGTGAAAGTTTCAAGCTCAGTCAAGGCACCGTCTTGATGATATGAATGAAATAAAAGGCTCTCAAACAGAGGGCCTTTTATTTTTGAACAACAGCGTAATGCGAGTGATGTGCTCAATTTGCATGGCCAATGTTATGCTTATAGATGCTTAAAATAAGCAGGATAAGAAGAATGACTAAAGTGCATCAGCAACTCGACCCTCAACAAGCCAATAATCTATTCAAAATTTTGAAACAACGCTTTCAGACACATATGGAACGTCATGAGCATATCCGCTGGGCAGATATCCATGAACAACTTTTAAGGCAGCCAGATAAGTTATGGTCATTACATCACATGGAGCTTAGTGGTGGTGAGCCAGATGTGGCTGTATTGCTGAATACTCAAGCATTGTATTTCTTTGACTGTGCACTTGAATCGCCAAAAGGGCGGCGGAGTATGTGCTATGACCAAGAGGCTTTACTCACGCGTAAAGATCATCCTCCTGAAAATACGGTGATGGATTGGGTTAAAGAACATGCTGTGATGCTTATGACTGAATCTCAGTATTATGCTTTACAGCAATTGTTCAGTTTTGATTTGAAAACATCCAGTTGGGTCGAAACACCAAATGAACTACGCCAACAGGGTGGAGCGATTTTCTGTGATCGACGTTATGGGCGGACATTTAGCTATCACAATGGTGCTGCCTCATACTATGCAAGCCGAGGCTTTCGAACCTATATTAAACTTTAATATATATAGGTAGATAAAAAGAAGCCCCGACATCCTGTCGAGGTTTCTTTGTATTTCAGTGCTTAGATACAACTCCTGTCATATCTCACATCCTGATGCTCAAACTGATTATTGTTGTTTTTCGTTTGGGAAACGTCCTGTCTCCTGATGTTTTAAATATACGTGATGAGCGATGTGTATCATAGCGGGTTTAACGACGATGCATGTAAGCCTAAACTGACAAAAATGATTTTTTCATAAAATAGGGATATTCTTCATGTAAATAAATAGGCTTTTGGAGCGGTTTAACTTGGGATCATAGAAGATCTACTGATGTTGGAGAGCTTCTATTTTAAGCAATTTTAATTTTATTCAGAATGAAATGGACTGCTCAATATCTGTTCGATACTAAAGAAATGAGGATATGAATAATGTAGGTGAGATAAAGGGGAGGACAATGGTTTATGGTTTTAACACATAGGTCACATGATCATGGGTTTATCTTCTTCTCTGATAATATTTGAATAAAAACGTGAAAAATATATTTTTAAAATATGGCTTAATAGAGATAATTAGAATATATGAGATGTGCTCATTGCTACTTTGGCTTTTGTGATTCCTCTAAATAGTTTAGCTAATAAATAACGGAAACAAATCATTCTAAAAAGTTTGTTAATTCATAACCAAAACAGTACAATAAATAAGCTGATAAATTGAACGGTTGAATCAGTTCATATTATAAAAATGGAATATTTGAAGCAGAAATTACAGAATATTTTTATAAAAGTGAGTATTGTTGAACCATATAAAAGGGAAGTTTAATCGACACACTTTAACCAAGGTCTTGTGAAAACTTCTCTGTTTGTCATTTAGAACCGGGTACCCAAAAGGTCGAAGCTAAATCAAACACTCAAGATTAATATTGTATGGCACTTTTTACTTGCGAGATAAGCAAATAAAAAGCAGTTAAAAAGTGTCTAGGTTTAGGTGTTTTATGTCAGGAACTCGTGAAAACTGGACATCACGATCTGGTTTTATTATTGCAGCTGTAGGTTCGGCTGTAGGCTTAGGTAATATTTGGCGTTTCCCTTATGTTGCTTATGAAAATGGCGGTGGTGCCTTTCTTATCCCCTATTTATTGGCGTTGATTACGGCAGGTTTACCCCTGTTATTTTTAGACTATGCAACAGGGCATCGCAGTACAGGTTCTCCCCCTAAAGCCTATCGGGCTTTGTTTAAAGGCGGTGAAACATTAGGTTGGTGGCAAGTCTGTGTGTGTATCATCATTGGTTTGTACTATGCTAGCGTACTGACGTGGGCGGGAAGCTATGTTTACTTCTCGATTGGTCAGGCTTGGGGCAGCGACCCTGAAAGTTTCTTCTTTAATACCTACTTACAAACGTCGAAAGCAACGGGTTTCGATTTACAGTTTGTGAGTCATTTATTTTGGCCAATCGTGGGAATTTGGGCACTGACCTTAATTATTTTGTTTGGTGGGGTGAAAAAAGGTGTGGAATTATCGAATAAGATTTTCATGCCTCTGTTATTTGTTTTATTCACCATTTTAGTGGTGCAATCGCTTCGTTTACCAGGTGCAGCAGAAGGCTTAAATGCATTCTTTACACCGAACTGGTCGGCGATGATGGACTATAAAGTGTGGTTGGCGGCGTATGGTCATACTTTCTTCTCGCTTTCCGTTGGCTTCGGGATCATGGTGACATATTCCTCTTACTTAAAGCCGAAAACTAACTTAACGGGTTCGGGTCTGATCGTTGGTTTTGCCAATGCTTCAACTGAAATCTTGGCGGGTATTGGTATTTTTGCAGCATTGGGCTTTATGGCACATGCGGCGGGTAAAGAAGTACAAGATGTCGTCAGTGGTGGTATTGGTCTGGCATTTATTGCGTTTCCAAAAATCATTTCAAGCTTGGGTGCAGGTGCTGATTTATTCGGTCTGTTGTTCTTCTCGTCATTGTTTGTCGCAGGTATTTCTTCCATGGTGAGTATCTTGGAAGTACCAATTGCTGCGATGCAGGACAAGCTAAAATGGAGCCGTAAAAAAGCAGTGACCATTATTGGTGGTGGTAGTGCACTGGTATCGGTGATCTTATTCTCAAGTGTGAATGCGATTAAATTGGTAGATATCGTGGATCACTTTATCAATAATATTGGGATTATCGGTGGTGCATTGTTGTCGATTATCAGTGTGGCTTGGTTTAAGCGCTCTGCTTTACGTGAGCTTCGTGATCACGTAAACCGTATTTCGACCATTCAATTGGGTAAAGGCTGGGATTTCACTTTAACAGTTATTACTTCGCTGATCTTATTAATCACGTTGAGCATGACTGTATTTAACTTGGTGAAAAATGGTTACGATACTTATAGCATGAGTCTACAAGGCGTCTTTGGGTGGGGCAGTGTGATTTTCTGTGCTGTCGTTGCAGTCATACTCAGTAAAATGAAAGATCGCTAGGAGAGCATATATGAATACTTCAGCAATCGTGATGATGATTATTTCAATGGTATTTTTATGGGGTGGACTGATTTTGTCTATTCTACATTTAATGAAAAATCCAGAAGAGCTCGATGATGTTCTTGAAGATGTCAAGGATCAACATACGTTGTAAGCTTATTCGCTAGAAGGCTTAGTTTCGAATTAGATTGAGTCTTGTTCCACATCAACGCCCAATGAATTTCATTGGGCGTTGTTTTTTGCGCAAAGCGGAGGATGAGATCCATAGGGTAGCCATCAGGGTTTGCTTTTATGTGCCTTCTGCTTTGGAGGTTGTAAGCGGCTGAAGGGGGGATGTTGAGTTGGATATATCGGTCATTTATATCTGTAGTTCGACCAGCTTTGAATGATGGATAAATTACGAAATGGCGCTGTACAAAATTTATCTCATAAATGTGTAAACACAATAACAACTATGATACAAAATAGTATAGAATTGTGACATAGTTTGTACTTTTGCTGGCTAATTCATATGAAAATTAACAAAAAGAAATTTTCTGCTCTGACGTTTATATTTTTTTTTTCATTAGAAGCACACGCATTTCCGCAGCCTGGAAGCTATATTTCTAACGTTGCGTCTGGGGACTATACTGATGAGATGGGGAATGTCTTATTGGTTAATTCCAATCCTGTGGCATTGGAAGTGCAAAAAACCTATGCACTAACTTTAGTACAAAATCAAAACCAATATGGTGTGATTGGTGGCGTGGTAAACCTTCCACATGTGTTAACCAATACGGGTAACACGACTGATCAATATTCACTTAGCTTGGTGCAAAGTAATAGCGATAATTTTGATTTAAGTAATGTTAAGGTCTATGCAGACCGCGATCAAAATGGTTTACCAGACAATACCGAAGACTTATTGACAGGTTCAATTGAGCTAAATGCGGGTCAATCTTTAGCTATCGTGATAGTGGGCAGTATTCCGACCAGTGTGTCGTTTAATCAGCTTAGTAGTTTAGATCTTAAAGCGGTGAGCCAGCAAAATACGACGCTTTCTGCACAAGTCACAGATACGATTCGCGTAGTCGATGATGCTGTGATTTCACTGATGAAGGCTCAGAGTGCAAGCGAAGGAAATATAGGGGATCAGATTACCTATACCTTGACCTATCGAAATACAGGGACAGCAACACGTCGTGTGGTATTACAAGATGTATTGGATGATTCTTTAGAGTATGTCGCAGGCTCAGCAATCTGGAACCAAAATACCACGGCATTAACCGATGCTAATGATACAGAAGCATCGGCCAATACAGGGATTGCTTATCAGCTCAAAGCGGATGGAAAGAGTCTCGAAGCGAATATTGCAGCGGTTGCACCACTCACATCAGGCACACTCAGTTTTAAAGCCAAAGTCAAACAAGGTGCTGCCAATAAAATTCCAAACACAGCAGGTTTTGTGCAATATGACACGGATAACACCACTGTAAAACTAAGCAGTTTTTCCAATACCGTGATTTATAACTTGGCGGCTGTCTATGGTGTGGTTTTAAATAATAAATCTAGTTCAGCAACGAACTCAGGCAACCCGAATAGCAGTCCAGATAACTTGGTGATCCAAGCCAGTTTAAAACCCGGCCAAGAAGTTTTCTTTAACAACTATGTTTGGAACGTTGGTAATACGACAGATACTTATAATTTAAGCTATAGCTCAAGTAATTTGCCTAGCTGTGCCAAAGTTAATTTTTACACACAGGATGGAAAAACCTTACTCACAGATACCAATGGCGACGGTAAAGTGGATACGGGTTCAATTTCCAATGCAGCAGTAAAACAAATTCAGCTTGGGGTGTCTGCTTCTACGGGTTGTACCAGCAGTGTCAGTGATATCAATATTGATGTGGTTGCGACATCCATTGCTTCGAGTTCCGCCTCTGACCCAATTCGAAACCAAATTACAAGCTTAACAGCAGCATCCAGCAGTAGTGACTTATACAACGCCGATCAGTCGGGATTAGGTGTGGGTGTCGTGGATAATGCAGGCCAACCTCTGCGGACCGTTAAAGTGGTTTCCGGGAAAGCCGTTTTTCCTTTGGTGGCAAAGAATAATTCAACTCAAGCCAATAACTATAATGTGTATGCTTCATTTAGCGTGATTGATGTAGCCAATATCATGCCGACCAGCAAAACGGGTTTTAGCGTCAAATTTTATGAGGGAGATGCCAGCTGTCAAACGGTGGGTAAGCAGATTACCAATACAGGTACTTTAGCTGCGGGTGCGAGCAAGAGCTATTGTGCGGTGGTTGATGTTGATGCAAGCCAACAGAATTTTACAGCACCAATTTGGTTTGCGATTCAATCGCCTGTCAATCAACAAGCGGACTCCATTAAGAACCAAATTGAAAGTAATGTGGCACGCTTACTCACGTTAACCAATGATCAGCAAGGTCAGGTAAGTGTGGGCGGCACAATTGTCTATGCGCATACTTTAAAGAATTTGGGTAATATGGCAGAAGGTGAAAACGCAGGTTCTCAAGTGAATTTGAAAGTGGTTCCACTGAAAAATGATGGCTTTGTTTATACCCTTTATTATGATGCGAATAAAAATGGTCAGATTGATAGTGCAGACCAAATTATAAGCGCAACAACCAGTTTAAATCAGCTTTTGGGCAGTGCGGGTTTAGTGGCTCAGGCTGATATTCAGTTATTACTCAAAGTTCAAGCAGCGCCTTCTGCAACTGAAGGGGTCGTGAGTCAGGCTGATATTTTAGTCGAGATTTCTGACTTTAATGGCATTCATTTAGAGAACTTAAAAAATACTGACGTAACCACGGTTGCAACAGGGCATCTGCAACTACTGAAAACACAAGCTGTGAATAGTAGCTGTACAACCAGTAATTTAGCATCTTTGAGTTATTCCACTCAGTTGGTTTCGGTTAAGCCGAACCAGTGTGTAGTGTATAAGCTAACGCTGAAAAATGATGGTAGTTCCGTGGTGAAAAATGTGCAATTTAATGATGTTGTACCAGCCTATACCAGCCTAGTAGGCACGCCAGTCATTGTTCCGACTGGAACAAATTTATCTTCAGGTGACAAAGTTTCCGCTTTGGTGAGTAGTTTAGATCCAAATCAAGAAGCCAATTTCTACTTTGTTATTCGTGTTAACCCTTAAGCGTAGGTTCGGAAAATGTTTGCAGAAAAGAAAATGATTCGAAATTTGCGTATGGCGATGTTGGGCTTATTGGGGGCAACTGCGTCGACGTGGGTTTTAGCTGATGCTTTGGTTATCAGTAACATGGCGGTGGGTGAATACAAAGAAGAAGGCTCTACCGTAGTTCAAGTGGCACGTTCCAACTTGGTTCAAACGACGGTGATTCCAGTTTATAACCTCAGTTTAAAGGATAACCGCACGGAATATGTACGTCCGGGTCAGGCGGTTTATTATCACCATATTTTAACCAATACAGGCAATGAACGCGATCTTTATAATTTGTTGGGAAGTCAAGTTACAGGTGGCAGTTTTACCCATAACAATATTGAAATTTATTTGGATGCAGATCGCAATGGTGTCCCAGATAATACGACACCAATTACCCAATATAGCTTAAATGCTGGCGAAGCGGTTGCCCTGATTATTAAAGCAATCATCCCTTCAACAGCAGCCGTAAATAGCACCAGTCAGATTCAGCTCGTAGCGACGTCTACACAACAGCCGAGCCTGAGTCAAAATAATATTGATACATCTCGTATCACCGATCAGGCGGTTTTAAGCTTAACCAAGAGTTTTGATAAAACAAGCGTCGTAAATGGTGATATTGCAACGGTTCGTTTAACCTATTTTAATAACGGCAATAACAGTGGTGTAGTCAATATCAGCGACCTGTTGGATACGACGCAATTGACCTATGTCACGGGTAATGAAAACTGGAATGGACAAGCACTGAATTCTGCGACAGGGACAAATGATCCGACAGGCATCAATTATTATCTTGATACGGATGGTAAAACGATTCGCGCACAGATCACCAATGTACCTGCCAATGCGCAAGGTTATATTGAGTTCCGTGTTCGCGTGGCGCGTACAGCGCCGGGTGAAATTCCAAACTTGGCCAATATGGACTATGACCATGACGGTCTTTCCACAACAGCAAATTTAAACACACAGTCGAACACCGCCGTATTAACCATTAAGCCTACTTATGGGGTGGTGATTAATGCTGATGCAAATAGTGTCAATGGCGCAGATACACTAACTAAATCAGCGGTGAGTAGTGGTGGAACAGTTGTCTTTGAAAACTATGTCTGGAATACAGGAACGGTTGCCGATCGGTTTAATTTAAGTTTTAACAGCCATAATTTACCCGCAGGCAGTGTGTTGGAACTCTATCGTGCAGATGGTGTTACGCCACTATTTGATAGTAACAATGACGGCATTGTTGATACGGGGTCACTCGATGCGGGCGCGAAGCTTCCGATTATTGTAAAACTTACATTCCCCGCGGATTTTGTGGATACAGCCAACACGACCTATAGCATTGTACCTAAAGCACAATCAATTGCGGACAGTAGTAAAACAGATACAGTACAAGATCAGACATCGTTGATTCAAAGTACAGCTTCTCGTCTGGTGGACTTGATGAATAGTCCAGAAACCAGCGCAAATGGTACAGGAAATGGCAATGTGTCGAATGGAGGTTCGCCGTGGAAAACCTTAGCTGCGGTAAACAATCAAACGGTGGTGTTTCCACTCACGGTACGCCATACAGGTCAAGCGACCACATATAACTTTAGCGCTGATGCAGACAATAATTTTGCAACTGTGGCACTGCCAAGCGATGTCAGCTCGGTACGCTATTTTGCTACATCGACTACAGACTGTTCGGTACTTGGGGCAGAAATTGCTTCAACGCGTTTGCTCAACAACGGCGAGTCACAGTTGTATTGTGCCGTGGTTGAAATTCGGGCAGATGCCAAAACGACAACACAACCGATTCCCATTTATTTTAAAGTGGCCTCTTCTAGTTTGCCGACCTCAGCGCCAAGTAATGGTTATGACGTGATTCAAAACGCCATTACGATTAACTCAAATGCGAGTCAAGGGGGTGTGAGTTTAGAACCTGATTTGCGAGGGCAAATTGCACCGGGGGGCAGTATTGTTTATACCCACACCTTAAAACCGTGGGGAACGTTTGTGCTATCTACAACAGATACTTTAAGCATAGTGAATGATCGTACTGGTTTTACAACAACACTTTATTATGATGCCAATAATGATGGGCAGTTAGACGCGTCTGACCCGATTATTCAAAACTTATCTATTGTGAATGCTTCTATTCTTAGCAGCAAAGCACAGATTCGTATTTTTAATAAAGTTGAGAATACCGCATATAACACGGTCGGAGTGGTAAATACCTCTGTGATTAGCCTAAAAAATAGTGCAGGTACGTTATTAGACACAGCAACAGATATTACCACTATCACCAGTGCGCCTGTGCGTCTAACTAAATTACAAGCCAAGGATAATAATTGTGATGGTGTAGCGGATACGGCGTATACCTCAAATGTGTTACCGATCACGCGTAATTCAGATGGTTCTGGGCAATGTGTTTTGTACCAATTGACAGTGAAAAACTTGGGGGCTTCGGCCATTGGGCGATTTAATTTTTATGATTACACCCCTGAAGCGATGGTGATGAGTAAAGCACCAACTTGTACAAGTTGTGAGTCTGGTTCGCTCAGCGCGCCTACACTTGGACAGTCGGGTGCAATTAAGGGTTCAGTTGCGGCAATAAAAAGCAATGAAAGTCATAGCTTAGAGTTTGGGGTGAAATATGTGGGGAATTAATAAACAAGCAAGGAATTGCAGTGCTACGCATTCACAGATGCTCAAACTCATGCACACACTTCGTACTTTGTCATTATTCATTACGAGTTTACTTTTTGTCACGCTTGTAAATGCTGCAACGCCTACACTTGAGATTATGTCGAATTCCTATACAGGAACACCTTATGTGGGAGCGACAGTATCAGCACAAAGAAATACCTATGTATTTAATGCAAATAACCCGAATGATAATACTGGTTCCTTAAATTATTTTCCAAAAATCAATGTTGATTACACATTAACGAATCAACTCTACGATTCAAATAACAACCCTGCACTTTCCTTTGGTGCAACTAATCTTACAGTTTTCCCAAAATTAGTTGATCAAGGAAGCCCAAGTAATTCCCACTTTTCTTCAACCCGAACACTGCCGGGACAAGGTATTGATGTAAATTCAAACTATGGTTTACGGATGACAGCAGATACAAGTAAGTTTTTGGGTAGTCCAGCCAATACGGCTAATGTAAATGGAGGATTGGGATATCAAGTAGGAGAAGTTACTTTAACGTGGGATAGACCCGTTAGGAATCCAGTGATTAATATATCAGGCTTAGGCGCTGTCCGTACACTAACGAGTACTGGTGAAATTTTGTTAGGGATATCTGCTCAGTTCAAATTAACTACTACTGCAAATATTAGCAGTGTATATGCGTTATCTGGTGTAAATTTCTCTGTAACCAATAATGGTGAGATAAGAAATACATCTTCTGTATTGGGAGCGAGTGCGTCAAATGGTGGGGCTAGCGGTAGTATCCAAGTTTTAACATCTGCACCTATTACAGTTCTAAAATTTAATGTTTATTTTAAAACAGACCGAACTACTGGAGTAATTACGGAAAGTTCAACAACAGGTACTGCATTGCAGGATGCTTTTGTGTTTAGCAGTTCTAGTGTTGACTCGATGGTTGGAGATTTAGTTGTTTCTAAAACCAATGGTAAAACTCAAGTCTATTCAGGTGACTCAACGATCTATACCGTTCGTGTGACCAACACTGGGCCTGATACGTATACAGGAACCTTGCTGAAAGATGTAGTCGGGACAGGCTTAACCGCCACAGCTGTGGCCTGTAGTACAGTTGCCAATAATAAATGTACCACTGCCCCAGCTCTCAGTGGTTTGGGCTCGATTGATACTGGAGCTTTAGCTGCTGGTGAATTCTATGAAATTTTAGTTACTGCACGTGTGGATGCGGCCGCAGGCAGTACAGTTACTAATACAGCGACAGTTGAACTGCCAACACTTGGTTCATCCACTGGTGTTAGTTGTACGACCTTAAATGCAAACGGTATTACCCGTTCATTTAACTCCACCACAGGTGCATGTACAACAGCAGACCAAGATACCGTCCTTGCCTCTGCCGACCTAGAAGTTTCAAAAACATCAGACAAAACTACTTACAATACGGGCGATGTTGTTAAATATACGATTAAAGCTTGGAATAATGGTGCATTGGCAGTTACCGATGCGATATTAACAGATACTGTTCCTGCAAATATTGCGGGTTTAAGTTGGACATGTACCAAGTATGGCACGGCTGTTTGCCCAACAACTGCAAATATGGTCACTTCAGAAAGTAGCAATAGTTTAACTGCGACTGGGTTGAACCTGCCTGCAAATGGGAAAGATGTCAATTATTTAGAGTTCACCATAACAGGGTTGGCTTATAAAGTTGGGGCTGTAGCCAATACGGCATCTATTTCAACCACTGTTTTTGACCGAAACTCTGCTAACAACAGTGCAACTGCGAACATGACCATTACGCAGAATACGCCCATTACAACTGGAAACTCGCAAAATCAGTGTCTATCTAGTCAGGCTGTCAATCTTGTCTCGAATACCGCATTTACCAGCTACGATGCTGATAACACGTTGACCGCTAAGAGTTATGATCTGAAAACGGCGGGGACTAATCCAAGCATACTTCCCAATACGGTGATGTATGGCACAGGAGCAAATGGTGCTTTACAAGTAAAAGGTCGACTCAGTTGGTCTTATGGTAGCCCGCGTAGTAATACGACAGGTGTAACTATGCGAGTGCTGGTTGATGGCGTTATTTATGCAGTGTTGGTTACACCCGGTAAAAGTTCAAACACTACGGCAACTTTTAATGCCTTAAATGGAGCACAAGTTGCACAAGCAGAATATGCTTTGACGTCTTACCAAACCGATCCTGGATCAATTAATTTTACCATTACATTGCCGACGACAGTGACAAGTGTAAAAGTCGTGAGCACAGAGTTTCAGAGCTATGCCAGTTCTGGTGTTGCAGGGGATGATATTGGTATTGGTTTAAATGAAGTCAATGCCTGTTTAAAGCCAACGTTTGCGATAAACAAAGTATCTGAAAATGGCACAGATAGCTTCAACTTCGGCTCTTTTACAAATTTGACCAATAGCAATGCTGAAACTATTACCAGTGGTGAGGTGGTGACAACAGTGGTTGGAACGGCACAATCGGTACGCTTAAAGAAAAGTACATCTCCTGTCGAGCAAGGTTCTTTATTGGCTTATGCGACACCGAATACCGCAATTAGTTTTGCTGAATCTGCCTCAACGCTATATTCGCTCAAGACGGTAGAGTGTACGGATACGAATACAGCTGTTTCGGGCAATAGTACAGGTAATTTGGGTAGTTTAAGTGGGTTGACTCAAACGATTCCAGCAGCGAATGTGAAATTTGCGTCCAAGTTTGTTTGTCGTGTGACCAACAGCAAAAATGCTGGCTATGTATTCTCTGGACGAGTGTTTAATGACAATAGTGGAACGACCTCAGATACAACTAAGGCTTATAACGCTGTTGTAGATACAGGTGAAGTGGGCATAGCGGGTAGTGTGGTTGAGTTGCAAGACTGCAGTACCAAAACGGTTCTAGCCTCGACTACAACGAATGCAAATGGCGATTTTAAAATCCAAACATTACAAGATGTCTTTTCTGGACGTAGTAATGTTTGTCTTGTACAACGTAATGTGACAGGTTTTGACTCGGTAAGTTCTGCAAAAGCAAGCACGGTCACAGCGACCGCTGATAGCAGCAATGATCAGTTCACTATTCCTAAAGCGAACAATGTCACCAGTTATGACGGCTTCTTATTTGGGGATGCCGAGTTGCAGTTAGTTCTCACCCAAAATGGACAAAAAACCATTGTGGCGGGAGATGTGGTGGATTATCCACACGAGTTAACTGCTAAGAGTGTGATGAATGTTCAAACGCTAACGGAAACTAAAGAACAACAGCCCGCTAATAATCAGCCTTGGCAGAGTTTGGTTTATGTGGATAGCAACTGTAATGGGCAGTTAGATCAAGGCGAGAGTTTGCTTGCGAGCCGAATGATGAAAGCTAATGAAAAAGTCTGTTTGATTCAGCGTGTGATTTCTCCGACAACAGCTCAAGGAGGAGATCGTTTCATTGCTAGCTTTAAAGTGAACGCAAAAGCCTCTTATACTGCAGCAACGCTGAAGGAAACGAATAGTGTCAATGACATTACGACGATTGGAACGGCTGGCTTAAACATCAGTAAACTGGTTCGTAAAACGACAGCATGCCCAGCACCGAGTAATGAGACAACGCCATTTACAGTATCGAACCAAGCAACAAAAGGGGATTATTTAGAATACCAAATCACCTATACCAATAATTCAAATAAAAATTTAGTTGATATTGTTTTAAAGGATAGTGTTCCAATTGGTACGGTCTATGGAACGATGTCTTGTACGGCATCTGGGTGTCAAACTCAGGAAAGTTCAGGGCAGTTAAAATGGACGATTCCAGGTGTGTTAGCACCGAAGCAAAAAGGACAAGTTGGTTTCTGTGTCAGGATTCCAAATTAGTTCATCTGAGCAGTGAAAAGCCCCTTTTCTGAGTAAGATAAATGGGCTTTTTTTTATCCATCCGTCTTGATATTTTTTCAGTGGTATTTATGCGTATTTGTTTGAAAAATATATTAAATGGAAGATTTGATGTGAATGATTTTAAGACAGGTATTGCTCCTATTTTATGCAATAGAGTGGCACATAAAAAGCACAAATTCAGGCTAGAGTTACACATTTTGTATTTTTTTTATATATGTAAGTTTTTGTATCGCACAGCAATGTTGCCTTATGTAAACTCACTAAAAAAATAAATATTAATAAATAACAATAAGATAAATATTATTGTGTGACTGTATGTATCCCTTTGTATTTTATTAAGGAGAACCAGTTAACATTTTTTTTTAATAATGTATGGTTGTTTGTGTGTTTTTTGTTTAATATTGCATTGAGATTTGTTGCATTAATTTAAAAGAAAGTGATTAGTGTCACAAAAAATTCGCATTGGTTTGCAATGGATAAAATCATGTTAAACAAAAATTCTATGCTGAAAAAAATGACAATTGCTCTGATGTTTGTTGGAGTTGCAGCCAATGCGATGGCTGTAGCTGCAGCAACCAATAATGAGCCAGTCTCTATTCAGCTTAAAGCTTTCAAAAAAGCTGTCGATAACAAAGGGAATGCACAGTTTAAAGCTGCAGACTCGATTAAGCCGCAGGATGTCATTGAATATCGTGCGACTTATACCAACAACACTACAGGGAATATCAAAAGCTTAAAAGCAACATTACCTATCCCTGCGGATACTCAATATTTGGGTTCAAGTTTACCTTCAGGTGCACTAGCAAGCACAGATGGGGTCAACTTTGCAGCAATGCCATTAAAGAAAAAAGTAGACGGCAAATTAGTCAATGTCCCATTGAAAGAATACCGCGCTCTACAGTGGCAAATTGCTGAACTACCTGCAAAGAAAGCCGTAACGGTCAGCGCGCAAGCCAAAGTAAATACTTCAAACGATTAATTTCTAAATTTCACACACATCATTCCGATGGAGTCGGGGGACTTTCATGTCTATGAATTTGAAAACAACAAAGCGAAATAACCTTTATTTGTCTATTGCGACAGTTCTGGGTGGCTTTGCTTTCTTCGCTACAGGTGCCACGCATGCAGCTGCACCTGCTGCGGGAACGAATATTAGTAACATTGCTACGGCATCGTATGTGGATGGCACATCGACTACACGTACAGTGACGTCGAATGAAGTAAAAACGACTGTATTACAAGTGGGTAGCTTCACACTTGAGCAGAACCGTACCGCAACTGCTAACCCGAATGGTGTAGTGACTTTATCGCACGTATTGACCAATACGGGTAACGGAACGGATGAATTCACGCTAAGTTTAGCGAATGTGACAGGGGATAATTTTGACTTCTCGAACATTGCTATTTATTTAGATGCGAATAAGGATGGTGTGCCAGACAATGGTACGAATTTGGCTGGGCAAAAAGTGACTTTAAATGCTGGTGAGTCTGTAGGCTTGGTGGTGGTTGGTACAACAGCCGCAACAGCTACAGCTGGCAATACGGGTCAATTAGAACTGTCTGCAGCAAGCACGTACATTACTGTCGTAGCAGACAAAACCAAAAAGAATACGGACACCGTAACGATTGTTTCAGGTGCGGTCATTCAAGTGACGAAGTCTGCCAATGTAACGGCAGTGGCACGTGGCGATACTGTAACGTATGAATTAACCTATAAAAACACGGGTAATGCAGACGCAACCAATTTAACTATTGAAGACGTTTTACCTACAGGTGTGACTTATGTTGCAGGTTCAGCACGTTGGAGCGGTCAGACTGCGGCATTGACCGATGCGACTGGTGATGAAGCGGCGGCAGCAGCGAAATACGAATTTACGAGCAATAAAGTGCAGTTGGTGCTTGCTTCTGTGGCGCGCAACAGTACGGGCAAATTAACCTTCCAAGTGACGGTAGATAGTACTGCTCCTGCAGGAAAAATTACCAACATTGCGACATTTGATCCAGATGGTCCAGGCACTGAGACTTCTCAACCAACTAACCCGTATGATGTCACTGTACAGTCTACTTATACAGGTACGATCAACGATAACGCGACCGATACTTATTCGGATGCACAAAAAGTATCTGGTAATACCGCTAAAGATGACTTGATCACTACAACAGCAGTACAAGGTTCTCCTGTTTTATTTGGTGCCTCAAGCTCTACAGAAGATATCTGGATTCACAATCTGGGTAACGTATCTGAAACCTATAACATTACAGTTAATAAATCTGCATTACCTGCGGGTTC
Source organism: Acinetobacter sp. UBA6720 (assembly GCF_002454215.1). NCBI lineage: Bacteria > Pseudomonadati > Pseudomonadota > Gammaproteobacteria > Moraxellales > Moraxellaceae > Acinetobacter > Acinetobacter sp. UBA6720. The sequence continues at coordinate 18,082 of NZ_DKIK01000029.1, read as the reverse complement.
TATTGTTGAGCTATTAAAATCAGATGGTAATACCCCATTAACTGATACTAATGGTGATGCAAGTGTGGATAGTGGTCCATTGGCATCTGGTGGTCATCTTGAAATCTCTGCACGTATTACTTTGCCAAATGGTTATACAGGCCCGATTACAGCACCTGGTCTAGATACAATCTTAACCATTACACCTGTACATGCCCCTGCATCTTCAGATACGGTGACTTTAAGAATTACCAATATCACAGCGTCAAAAGTCGATTTAAGTAACGGTAAAGGTAATAAAAACTATACTGAAGACGATACAGGCTTAACGGGTGAGGGTGCTTACGTTTCTGGTAATGTTGTAACTACCGTAACAACTAAACCTGGTGTGGCGGCTACCTTCCCTATTGCTGTAACAAATCATGGTTCAACATCAGATAACTATAATTTTGGTACTGAGCAAGCATTGCCATCTGGTTGGACAGTTGAATACTTTGTTGCGGACTCAAGTGGTGTATGTACATCAACTAAAGTAACCAACACAGGCGCAATTCAGCCAAATGCAACGGCTTATTTCTGTGCCAAAGTAACACCTTCAGCGGATGCGACTCCTACTAATAGCCAAGATATCGTCTTTACGATTAACTCTCCTGCGACAGGCTTAACCGACAAGATGAAAGATCACTTGACGGTAGAGGCAGTACGTGGACTGTCGTTCTTGGCCGACCAACAAGGTCAGGTAGCACCAGGTGGTACCATTGTTTATAAACACACTTTAACCAACAACGGTAACGTTGTAGAGGGTGTTTCTGGTGGTAGCACACTTCCGTTTACAGTTACGCATGATCCATCAAACACAGGCTTTGTAACTTCTGTTTATGTTGATAAAAACAATGACGGTATTGCAGATGCGAGTGAGTTGGTTACAGGTACTAACCTTAATGCATGGTTAACGGCAACTAACGGTGCAGATGGTCTTTCTCCAAAAGAAAGTATCAACATCTTGGTCAAAGTTGAAGCGCCAAGTAATGCAACAGCAGGTCAGGCCGACTTGTCGATCATTACGGTAACGCCGACAGGTGATCTCAATGGTACGGTAGCTCCAACAGCAGTTACTGTAACAGACAAGACCACAGTCAACATTGGTCAGGTACGTTTGGAAAAACTACAAGCACTTGATGCTGCTTGTGATGGTACGCCAGATGGTAGCTTTGGTACTTCGACTCTTCAGGCAAAACCAGGTGCTTGTATCATTTACCAAATTAAAGCGGTGAACGACGGTAACCAAGCAGTAACTGATGTTGAAATTACCGATGCAGTGCCAAGTTACACCACTTTGGGCTCAACGCCAGTTGCGGCTTTAGAACCTGTGTCAAAAGGGACAGTGACGAATACTACAAATAATTTGAAGTCTTCGAAATTTGCCTTGGCACCTTCTGAAACCGTGACGATGAAGTTCAGCGTCAAGGTCGATGGACAATAATTAAGCCATAACATTAATAACAACTTTTGTGGATAGGCATTTTTTCGTGCCTATCCCATTCATTTGCTTTTGCTCGGTATTGGGGTATTTTCGTGATTAAACGAGTTCAGCCGTTACAGAATCATAAGATCAAGCTTATTTTCTCAAGCTTAGCGACCGCTATGGCTTTGGTAAATCACGCTTATGCTGTGATGCCTGCTGCTGGGCAAAATATTACCAATACTGCGTATGCAAGTTTTGTACAAAGGGACGGTTTGATTGGTCAGGCCGTTTCAAATACTGTTCAAGTCACGATTACACCACAGTACGTGATTAGTCTGACTTCACCTGCGCGACAAGAAATCAATGCGGGTGATAAAGTCATTTGGTTAAATACGTTAACCAACCATAGTAATGCGCAAGCCGAGATTTCAATTGATCCTACTTCGGTTGCAGAATTATCCAATATAAAAATATATGTCGACAGTAATCAAAATGGTGAGTTTGATCGTTCAGACTTATTGGTAACGGGGCATCTCACTTTAGAAAGTGGTCAAAAAGTTGACTTATGGGTCGTTGCAGACTCATCAACTAGTTTAAAAGACAGTCAAAACGTTGATCTGCCACTTCGTGCTTATGTCATTGAAGAGCCTACAGTGGTTGCTGATGCCGTGAATGGATTGGTGAGTTTCTTGCCACAGCTCATCGCAACCAAATCTGTAAATAAAAGCAGTTTTGAACCACAAGCTGGGCAGTCTTACGATTTAACTTATACCTTAAATATTAAAAATACCTCTGCACGTAATTCGGGTACAAAACCGATTGAGGTCGATGGACAGACCATCAATGCAGTGGTGTTATTAGATGATTTACCTGCCAACACCACGTTTAAATCGGTAAAAGCAAATAATTCCAATGCCTTGATTTTATATCCATTAGGGCAAGATAAATTTACCCAGCAGATTCCGAACGATAAATCACTCATCAATACCTTGGTGGTGGCTTATCCGCAGGCTTTAGCAGCCAATGCGACTGAAAGTGTCGAATTGGTTGTGACCATGAACTCGAATATTAGTCGTACCTCGATTTCCAATATCTTTAGTGTCGAGCATGGCTTAGTTTCAAATATTAAAAAAACGCTATCGAATGAAGTCGTGACGACTGTGGGGGGAAGTTCTTCCATCAGTAATAACAGCAAAGATTATTCCAGTATTTTAGCAACAGGTAGTTTAAGCAAGCCGTTGTATATCGCAGCAAATAGTGCCATGTGTAATGCAACACGTAGCAGTGCCGATAAAGTTAAAATTAAAGTTCAGTCGACGAAAACGGGTGATATTGAATACGTACAAGGTATTGAAACAGGTATCAATACAGGCATATTTCGGTTCTCTTTAGCAACGCAGGAATCTGCAACTGCAATACAAAATGACCAAATTTTACAGACGGTTAAGCGCGATCAAGTGCTGGTGAGTTTAACTGATTGTTTAGATGAAAATGGTAATTCTACGGCCAGCATTAGTGATGTCGATACCAATGTGTTGATTGATCCATATGGTGTGGTTTTTGACGCGAAAACCAATCAACCTGTTGCGGGTGCAACCGTGACATTATTGGATGCCAATGGTAAGCCTGCTGACAATGTCGCTTATAAACTAGATGAAACGACAGGGGACAAAGTTGCTATTCCTGCAACGCAAGTCACCAATAGCGATGGTGAGTTTGTTTATCCTTATGTCGAGAATGGTACTTATAGTTTATATATCGACACTTCAACGATTGCGGGTGGAACCAGTTATAAATTTACCAGCGATAAAACGGTATATAACAATTTTAACAATCGCGTAGTTGATGCGTCATGGTCTTATGGCGGAAACTTCACCTTAAAAACGGGTGATGCGGCACTTAATATTGATATCCCAATTGACCCTGTTGATATTGTGACGCCAATTAATGACAAACTGGTCATCAAGAAAGAAGTGGTGGGCGATAAAACGGCTGAAATTGGTGACTTTAAAGATTATATGGTAACGGTTGCCAATATGGGTGACTCAACGCTATATGATGTCGATATGAAAGATACTCTGCCACGTGGCTTTGTGTATGTATCAGGCACTACGCGTGTCAATGGTCAAAAGAGTAATGACCCACAGGGTGGCAAAGGTCCTTATTTAACTTTAGGTTTAGGGACACTGACACCGAAACAAGAAGCGAAGATTCAATACCGTGTATACATTGGCCCAAATGCTTTAAGTGGCGATGGGATTAATCGTGTTTATGCGCAGGACAATAAAAATACGACTTCAAATGAAGCACGTGCGGCGGTTAAGGTTACACCTGGAGTATTTAGTCCAGATGGTTTTGTGGTGGGTAAAGTCTTTACCGACTGTAACCGCAACGGTGTGCAAGATGCAGGTGAGCTAGGCGTACCAGGCGTTCGTATTTACATGGAAGATGGGAACTTTGTGGTCACTGATCGTGAAGGGAAATATAACTTCTATGGCATTAAGCCCATTACGCATGTGCTGAAAGTCGACAATACCACTTTACCGAATAATGCTGAATTGGTACTGATTAGTAACCGTCAAGCCGGTGATCCTGCCAGCCGTTTTGTCGATTTAAAACGTGGCGAATTACACCGTGCCGATTTTGCGATTGCGGATACTGCGGGTGAATGTAGCCAAGCTTTGGCTACACAAATTGAGGCACGCCGTAGCAAAATTGATGCGCAACTGGATGCACTTGAACAAACTTTACGTCAGGACTTAACGGTAGATCCGCTCAGCAGTTATGTGACCGATGTTCAAGGTCAACCTGCCAGTGGTTGTATTAGTGCTTCTGGAGCTTCGGCAAACTGTAATATTGAATATAAAAAAGAACAGATTAAAGATGTGAAAACGGTTCAGCTTGAACCAGTTAAAGTGCCTGTAATTTTAGATTTAGAACAGGAATTACAACGTTCTGAATCGAACCAACTTGCCATTTTGAATCTAAAAGAACAACAAGTCTTGCCAGCCCAACAAGCCACCATTCAGGTGAAAGGGGCTTTAGGTACGGATATCCGTTTGTTTGTCAATGACGAGCAAATTTCGGAAAAACGCATTGGTAAAAAAGCCACCTATCAAGAGCATGGCGTTGCGGGTTTAGATTTTATTGGTGTGCCACTTACGGCAGGAAAAAATACGGTTTCTGTGCGTCAGTACGACAGCTTTGGCAATTTACGTGACCAACAGCAATTGACTGTGATTGCACCCGATGCAATGAGCCAATTGGCCACACAGTCTGTAGAGCAAGTGGTCTATGCCAATGGTAAGGACGTTTATCAAGTTATAGTGAAGATTCTGGATCGTAATGGCACGCCTGTTGCAACGCGTACCCCTATCACTATAGAAACATCGGTAGGCACGATTCAGCTCAAAGATTTAGACCCTGATAAACCGGGTATTCAAGTTTTTGCAGAAGGCGGTTCTATTGTTGTTCCAGTACTCGCGCCATTGGAAGCGGGTTCAGGTGTGCTACGTATTCGTAGTGGTATTTATGAACAGACTGTACCTGTACATTTCTTGGCGGAACTGCGTCCAATGTTAGTTGCCGGGATTATCGAAGGTTCATTTGCACTGAATAAGTTCGACCCAAAAAATCTGTCGAAAAGCTCGACTCAAGATGGCTTTGAAGAAGAACTGAATGATTTATCCAGTTCAGGCGATGGTGAAACGGCCATTCGTGGTCGCGCCGCATTGTTCCTGAAAGGAAAAGTGCGTGGGGATTATTTACTGACTTTGGCTTATGACTCAAGCAAAGAAAATAATCAGCGCTTATTTCGTGATATTCGTCCAGATGAATATTATCCCGTGTATGGTGATGCATCTGCCAAAGGTTTTGATGCGCAATCTACCAGTAAACTTTATGTCCGTGTAGATAAAGGCCGCTCTTATGCGATGTATGGTGACTATGTTACACGTACAGAAAACGATGAAGGGCTTTCATTGGGTCAGTATAGCCGTTCATTGACAGGTCTGAAGTCTACTGCTGAAGGGGAGCGTTACCAAGTTTCTGGTTTTGCAGCTCGTACCAATGCAACGCAACTCGTGAATGAATTGCGCGCAATGGGGGTTTCTGGTCCGTACTCTTTGGGTATAGATAGTGACGATATTTTAGAAAATAGTGAAAAAGTGGAAGTGATAGTCCGTGATCGTAACAATCCTGGCTTGATTATTTCACAGCGCACATTAACCCGTTTTAGTGACTATGAAGTTGATACCTATACCAACAGTATTTACCTGACCTCACCTTTAAGCAGCATTGATGAGAACCTGAACCCTGTTTATTTACGTATCACGGTTGAGTCTGACCAAGGTGGTAAAGAATATACAGTTGCAGGTGTGAATGGTCGTTATAAGCTGAATGATAAAGTGACGGTGGGTGGTTCTTATGTGCAAAATGATGATCCAATGGATCAAGAGAAAATTGCCAGTGCCAATACCGTGATTCGTTGGAATGATAAAACTAAACTCATTGCGGAATATGCCTACTCTGATCACGATGTGTTAAACCTTGATCAATTAACCGATGTGAATGCATCAAATAGTACAGACAAATCTGGCGATGGCACCGCAGCTCGTGTGGAACTTGATTACAAAAATGACAAGGTTGATTTACGGGCTTACCATCAACAGGCGGATGAAAACTTCCGTAACGCCGCATCTTCGATTAGTTCAGGACGCAAAGAAAGCGCAGTGAAACTGAATGCACGTTTAGATCAATTTGGGATTTTACGTGTTGAAGCAGTACGGACTGAAGATATTGCCAATGAAGGTATTCGTTATGGCGTCAGTGCGTCAATTGAAAAAGCAATTAACCGCATAGTGAGCTTGGAACTGGGTACACGGTATTATAACGAATCGGCGAGTGCAGCGAGTGCTTCAACGCAAAGTGTTGAAACGCCGTATGACGGCACTACGGTTCGCGCTAAATTGAAAACAGCGCTCCCTTTTGATGGCTCAAGTGCTTTCTTAGAATATGAGCAAGATATCGCTGATAGTGACCGCCGTGTATTTGCTGTTGGTGGTGATGCTCAAGTCTATAAAAATATTCATGCCTATGCGCGCCATGAGTTCATTTCAAGTATTGGTGGATTATACGAACTCAATGACACGCAAAAACGTAATACGACTGTTTTTGGTTTAGACAGCGAATACATGCGTGATGGCTCAGTATTCAGTGAATACCGTGTACGTGATGGTATGAGTGCACGTGAAGCTGAAGCCGCGATGGGGGTGCGTAACCGTTGGCAGCTCAAAGAAGGTCTATTCTTTAATACCAGCTTTGAAAAAGTGAAAGTGTTTGAGGGTGAAAATAAAAATTCTTTAGAGTCAACGGCGGCAACCTTCGGCTTTGAACATCTGTCTAATCCACGCTGGAAAAATGTGGCACGCATAGAAGGGCGTTGGTCGAATCAAAGTGATAGTTATTTAAATACTTTAGGTACCGCGTACAAGTATTCAGACGAAGTGACTTTATTGGCTAAGAATGTACTGAACATTACCGACAATAAGTCTGCGGACTCTGGCGATCGCATCATTGATCGTGTTCAGGTTGGTGCTGCATATCGTGATTTGGCGACCAATCGTTTTGACTCATTGAGCAAAATTGAATATCGCTATGAAAAGAATGAAACAACGCTTGATGATCCGTATGAACGTAATGTTTATATCATGTCTCATCATATGAATTATCACCCAACACGTTCTATTCATTTATCAGGGCAATATGCTGTTAAATACCTCGATGAAACCTATGATCTTCTACAAACCAGTGGTATGACGCAAATGCTCAACAGCCGGTTTATGTATGACATTAATGAGCGTTGGGATGCAGGTGTCAATGCTGGAGTAATGTGGAATAGCGTTTCGGATGGAACCAAATATATGGCTGGAGTGGAAGTCGGTTATCTACTAGCAGCGAATCTTTGGGTCTCTGGGGGGTATAACTTTGTTGGCTATCAAGATAAAGATTTAATTGATAGTGATACAACGATGGATGGCGCATATTTCCGCTTCCGCTTCAAGTTTGACGAAAACTTATTTAATAAAAATAAAACCTCAGTCAATAAAGCTTTGGAGCCAAAATAATGTTGAGAGTCGCGACTAAGCATCTGTTATGGCTGACAGCAGTGGGTGTTGTGCTGACACATGCTAGCGAAGCCCCAGATCCTTCAACCTATCAGGCTTCGCAGCAGCAGGTGCATGTAGAATTACAAAGTGCATTTGGGCAAGCAACGGATATAAAAGAAAAATATCAGTTAGAAAAAGCGCGAGCGTGGCTGAGCTATGCTGACCATGCCTATAGTGCAAAAGCGAAGCGTCAAAATATTGAATTGATTTACCAACAGGTCTTAGACATCTTATATGCAGACCAGCGTGCAAATTTAAGTGTAGAAACAGCAATACTGCCGTTTTCCCAAGTCATGCGTCATGATTTATGGACGCGCGCTGAACGCATCAAAGTACAAACGGGGTTTCAGTGTGCCTATAAAGAACTGGCACAAGCGGAAGTGAATTTGGTTTGGGCCGCTGCTGAATACCGTCAATTGGGTTGGCGTCATTCGCGTGAGATTTTTGCCTCAGCAGAGCGTCTGATGGATCAAGCGATCTATTTGTCTGAGAACTGCGGTACGCTTTAAGTTTAGTCGGTATTATAACAAGACAAAACGCGAAGGTTACGGTGCATATTGGCATGGGGATTTGTATTTCATCACAATAAAAAAGGAGCCATTTTGGCTCCTTTTTTATTTAAATCTTTTCAATACGGCAATAATAAAAACCATCACCATGGTCAGGTGTCGGGAAAAGCTGACGACCGTGAATCTGCTCAATACCCCAATCTGCGTGAATTTTCACTTCTGTGGCATCTGCATGTTGTGCGAAGAAATGTTGCATCTGCTGTTCATTTTCAGCTTTTAAAATTGAACAGGTGATATACAACAAGGTGCCACCAACTTTCAGCTGTTTCCACATCTGTTCCAAGATCTGCTGTTGTAGTTCAACCGTTTGCTGGATGTCGGTAGATTGGCGCAGTAAACGAATATCAGGATGGCGACGCATCACTCCAATGGCTGAACATGGAGCATCTAAAACGATGCAATCTACAGGTTCAGATGTTTCCCAAGTCGTTGCGTCGGCCGCGAGAATTTCAACCTTGGTGTATTGGTTGAGCTCAAGCCGTTCTAGGTTTTCAGCCACACGGACTAACCGTTTAGCATCCTGATCAAGTGCGATGAGTTTCTTCGGTGTATATTTTTCCAGTAAGTGTGCTGTTTTGCCACCAGGTGCCGCACAAGCATCAACGACGAATTTGTCATCTAAGTTGGGCAAAAGCGTTACACAGAGCTGCGCATGTTCGTCTTGAACGGAAAAGCCACCATGCTCAAATCCTGGGAGTGCAGGAATCTGTACAGCTTGTTCTAAAACAATCCCTACTTCAGACAGCTGACAGGCATGAGCATCAATATCTTCTTCAGTCAAAATTTCGAGGTATTCTTCACGGCTGACCACGCGCTCATTGGTGCGTAAGGTTAGAGGTGCAACACCTTTTAAGTCACGGCAAAGCTGTTCAAGTGTGTCGACGCCCCAATCTTTTTTCAGGCGCTTAAATAGCCAGCTAGGTAAGCCATGTGCTTGTTCTAAGCTGTGTTGAAATTCAGATGTTTCACGTGAAACACGGCGAAGAATTGCATTAACAACACCACTTAAGGCTTGATAGCCGAGCTGTTTGACCGCAGTCACTGTTTCTGAAATTGCTGCATGGTCTGCAACACGGGTGCATAAAATCTGATACAGGCCTACATAGAGGCAGGTTTCAACTGTTTCATTGTTCAGTGGTTTGACCAAGAGTGGCAAAGTAATACTTTTTAAGCCGTACCATTGGCGCAATGTTCCGAGAACTAACTCATGAAAAAGTGCGCGATCACGATCGGCGACTTTAAGCAAATGCTGAGGAAGCACGCTTGCTAAAGACTGACCTTGTTGTACAGCTAAAAGTGTACGAATCACTTGCGCACGTAGGTTTAGGTGAGACGTGCCGGGTTCAATTTTACTCATGCTAAAACTTGTCCTACCTGTAATTTTTGAGTTTGCTGGATTTGTACAGGGTTAAGCGTTTTACCCCCTGGCCATTGTAGTGCGGTTAAACACACCGCTCGTCCATCTCCACACACGACATGCACGCCTTGTTTGTCGATGGCTAAAATACTGCCAGCGGTTTGGTTTTGGGGGTTTTCTGTAGACAGTACTGAACCCCAAACGCGTAAATTATTATTTTCATCCAGTGCAATAAATGCCACAGGCCATGGGTTAAAGGCACGAATATTACGGTCGACTTGCGCTGCAGTTGATGACCAATCAATACGCGCTTCTGCTTTTGACAACTTACGCGCATAAACTGTTAACGCTTCGTCTTGTACTTCACGTTGCTCTAAATGGTGCTGTAATGTGCTTTCAGAGGCCAACACTTTAACGATAGCTTCTGCCCCTTGAATCGCCAATTTGTCATGCAAGCTTGCAGAGGTATCTGTGGCTTCAATTGAGCAGTAGGTTTTATACATCATATCGCCAGTATCCAATCCTGCCGCCATTTTCATAATGGTGACCCCAGTTTCTGCATCTCCAGTAGAAATTGCGCGTTGAATCGGGGCAGCACCGCGCCAGCGCGGCAGGAGCGAACCGTGAATATTGAGACAACCATATTTAGGCGTATCTAAAACCACTTGTGGCAAAATAAGACCATAGGCAGCTACGACCATCACATCGGCATTTAAGGCTTTGAGTTCAGCCTGAGCCGCCAAACCCTCTTCCGTTGAAGACTTAAAGTGCAGTGGTTGATAGACAGGAATTTGATGCGCTAAAGCCAGTTGCTTCACGGCTGAGGCAGTCAGTTTTTGCCCACGACCTGCTTTACGGTCAGGTTGTGTATAGACCGCGACAATCTCATGTTCTGTTTTTAGCAACGCGTCTAAGGCTACAGCCGCAAATTCGGGCGTGCCTGCGAAGATGATTTTCAATAAAGACTCGAAAAAAATGACAAGATTAGATCAATTATAACAAAACTGGAGCAGTTACTGATTTTACCATTATAAAAAGCTGACTAAGACCGTCTAAATGAATGATGTATTAATATTTTTATGAAGAAAAAAGTTGTGGGTATTCGGCATAGACCAAGGGGGGATTTGCATTTTATATAAATAAAACTCATGCAAAATTTAAAAATTATTCATAGAAGTTTTGTATTGAAAGGTCAGTGAACGGGTTATAGTAGCTTCAATATGCAATTGAATGTCAACTCATTGGTTAAAATGTAGTGTCTAGCCTAGATGCCTGATCTGTTTTCGGTCGAGATGCCTAGAAACGATATTGGGAAAGAATACGGAGATGCTATGTTTAACTGTTTGACACTCATCGAACTCAGATTTTAGCCAGAGTGAATGTGCACATTCATCTCAAGCACACTTTGTTGGAAAATATAATGCCTGACTATCGTTCAAAAACATCGACACACGGAAGAAATATGGCGGGTGCGCGTGGCTTATGGCGCGCAACGGGGATGAAAGACGAAGACTTTGGTAAGCCGATTATTGCAGTGGTTAACTCATTCACTCAATTTGTACCGGGTCACGTTCATCTTAAAGACTTAGGTCAACTGGTGGCTCGTCAAATTGAAGCATCAGGTGGTGTAGCCAAAGAATTTAATACCATTGCGGTCGATGATGGGATTGCGATGGGACACGACGGCATGTTGTATTCATTGCCTTCACGTGACTTAATCGCAGACTCGGTGGAATACATGGTGAATGCACACTGTGCCGATGCCATGGTGTGTATTTCAAACTGTGACAAAATCACCCCAGGCATGTTGATGGCGTCTATGCGTCTAAATATTCCTGTGGTTTTCGTCTCTGGTGGACCAATGGAAGCGGGTAAAGTGAAAATTCGTGGCAATGAACACGCGATTGACCTTGTCGATGCCATGATTGTCGCAGCAGATGACAGCTTTACTGATGAAGAAGTGGCTGAGTATGAACGTTCAGCATGTCCGACCTGTGGTTCATGTTCAGGCATGTTCACTGCAAACTCAATGAACTGTTTAACCGAAGCTTTGGGTCTATCACTTCCAGGCAATGGTTCAACTTTAGCAACCCATGCAAATCGTAAAAAATTATTTGAAAAAGCGGGTCAGTTGATTGTTGAAATCACCAAACGTCATTACGAACAAAATGATTACAGTTTATTGCCACGCTCAATTGCGACTAAAACTGCCTTTGAAAATGCCATGACCCTTGATATTTCAATGGGTGGTTCAACCAATACCGTTCTTCACTTATTGGCCGCTGCGAATGAAGCAGAAGTTGATTTTACCATGACAGATATTGACCGTCTGTCACGTAAAGTGCCTGTACTGTGTAAAGTTGCCCCTGCAAAACAAGATGTACACATGGAAGATGTACACCGTGCAGGTGGCATCATGTCGATTTTGGGCGAATTAGATCGTGCAGGATTGTTGGATACATCTGTACCGACCGTTCATGAAAAAACGCTAAAAGATGCTTTGGATAAGTGGGACATCATCCGTACGGAAGATGAAGAAGTGTATCAATTCTTCCGTTCAGCACCGGGCGGTGTACCGACGCAAACGGCATTTTCACAAGACCGTTACTACTCTCGTTTAGATGGTGACCGTGACAATGGCGTCATTCGTAATGTGGAACATGCTTTTTCTCAAGATGGTGGTTTGGCTGTCCTGTATGGAAATATTGCACTTGAAGGCTGTATTGTCAAAACAGCAGGTGTGGATGATTCCATTTTGAAATTCAACGGCACCGCACGTGTTTTTGAAAGCCAAGATGCTGCGGTAGAAGCGATTCTCGGTGGAAAAATCACTGCTGGCGATGTGGTAGTGATTCGTTACGAAGGTCCACGTGGTGGTCCGGGTATGCAGGAAATGTTGTATCCAACCAGTTACTTAAAGTCGAAAGGGCTTGGTAAGGATTGTGCTTTACTTACCGATGGTCGTTTCTCAGGTGGGTCATCGGGTCTATCTATTGGTCACGTGTCTCCTGAAGCAGCTGAAGGCGGTGCGATTGGCTTGGTTGAAGATGGCGACCGTATCGAAATTGATATTCCAAACCGTACCATTCACTTAGCTGTGGATGAGGCAACCATGGCTACGCGCCGTGAAGTGCAAGAAGCTAAAGGCTGGCAACCTGCTGAACAACGTCCACGTAAAGTCTCTAAAGCCTTAAAAGCTTATGCGATGCATACCACCAGTGCGTCTAAAGGTGCGGTTCGTGAAATTTAATCGCTAGTCTTTGACTGATTAAAAAGAGCACTCCATTTGGGGTGCTCTTTTTATTGATTGATGAAAATAGTACAGTCGCATTTTACAGTACGATTTGCACTTTTATTGCGTAGACGAGGTTTTACTTTTGATGGCACAAAAGTAACAAAATGCCTTTATTTCCCTGATATGGCATCCCTGCCATACAGTGAAACAGCGACATCCATGTCGCTTCATCATGTGACCTGATTTGGATAAAACAACAATAAATGGGTTCATGTAATACCTAGCGAGTCGCTTTCATGTGTAGCCTGCTTTCTATACAATAAAAACAGAAAAAATTGCCAAGACTGTAGAGCAATACGCAGCCATCGCTAAGGACAAATACAATGAGTAAAGACAATATCCGCGAACATTCAGCTCCTGTTTATGAGGGCATTGAAAATGCGCCTGCACGTTCCATGATGCGTGCAACAGGCTTTAAAGATTCCGACTTTACCCGTCCCTTTGTCGGTATTGCGTCTACGTGGGCCAATGTCACGCCGTGTAATATGCATATTAATGAACTGGCACGTGAGGCTGAGAAAGGGGTCAATCAAGCTGGCGGCAAAGGCATTATTTTTAATACCATCACCATTTCAGATGGTATTTCTAACGGCACTGAAGGCATGAAGTATTCATTGCTGAGCCGTGAAATTATTGCTGATTCGATAGAAGCCGTGGTGGGGTGTCAAGCCTATGATGGGGTGATTGCCATTGGTGGTTGTGACAAAAATATGCCGGGTTGTATCATGGGCTTAGCCCGTTTAAACCGTCCAGGTTTGTTTGTTTATGGTGGGACAATCAAGCCGGGCGCAGGGCATACTGACATGATTTCAGTCTTTGAAGCAGTGGGTCAGCACGCCAAAGGTGAAATCAGCGCCATTCAAGTCAAACAGATTGAAGAAGTGGCGCTGCCGGGGCCGGGTTCATGTGGCGGTATGTACACTGCAAACTCGATGGCTTCTGCGATTGAAGCCTTGGGCATGAGTTTGCCGGGCTCCTCTGCACAAGAAGCGGTTTCAGATGACAAACGGATCGACTGTCAAAAAGCAGGCGAAGCGGTGATGAATTTGCTGCGCTTAGATTTGAAACCACGCGATATCATGACCAAAGCTGCATTTGAAAACTCGATTAAAGTGCTGATTGCCTTGGGGGGGTCGACCAATGGCGTGCTGCACTTGCTGGCAATGGCACATACTGCTGGGGTTGAACTGAGTTTGGATGATTTTGTCCGTATCGGGCAAGATATTCCCGTAGTGGCCGATGTGCGCCCATCTGGTAAATATTTGATGTCTGAGCTGATTGCGATTGGGGGCATTCAACCGTTGATGAAACGCATGCTGGATGCTGGCATGCTCGATGGTTCATGTTTAACGGTAACGGGCAAGACCTTGGCAGAAAATTTGGCTGAGGTTGAAGACTATCCAGAAGGTCAGCAGATTATTTTACCCTTCGACGCGCCTATTAAAAAAGACTCTCACTTGGTGGTGCTTAAAGGTAACCTATCTCCAACAGGTGCTGTGGCTAAAATCACGGGTAAAGAAGGCCTGTACTTTGAAGGGCCAGCGCGTGTCTTTGAAGGTGAAATCGGTGCGATGCGTGGCATTTTAGACGGTGAAGTCCAAGCGGGTGAAGTGGTGGTGATTCGTGGAGAAGGGCCTAAAGGCGGGCCGGGCATGCCAGAAATGCTGAAACCGACCTCAGCGATTATTGGTAAAGGTCTCGGTAAATCTGTGGCACTGATCACGGATGGTCGTTTCTCTGGTGGCAGTCATGGTTTTGTCATTGGTCATGTAACCCCAGAAGCCTATGAAGGTGGGCCAATTGGTTTGGTGCAAAATGGCGATAAAATCTCGATTAATGCAGAAACCCGCGAAATGACGTGGCATGTTTCGGCAGATGAGATCGCTGCGCGTCAAGCGGCTTGGGTGAAACCGCAGCCGAATTATCGTTATGGGGCCTTGGCCAAGTTTGCAAAACTGACCACTGGTGCAGAAAAAGGCGCGGTAACTGATCTAAATTTAGATGTCTAATTGATCATTTTGCTGTGAATTGATATAAACCCTTGTAGTACTTTCAAGGGTTTAATGTAGAGGCTTTGCTCATGTCACTGTTGCGTCGATGGTTCGATCCGATTCGATCGCGTTGGTTTTACCAAAAACCGATTCGTCAAACGGTCGTATCTACAGAACAAGGCTTGAGTATTCATTTACGCCTCGACGATGTATACAGCTATTTAGCCGTTCAGCAGTTACCCCAAATTGAAGAAATTTTAGCGGATGAACTAAAACCATTGACGGTGGTCATTTCTCGTCAGGCTGCTGAACCGCCAAATCAGATGTCGGCATTGGAATGGCAGACTTATTGTTTAAATGATGCCAAAATTCTGTCGCGTCAGCACCGTTTTAGTTTTCATGAAACCCCAGAGCAACCCAGTATAGAGGCATTAAGCCAAGCAGAAACTATTTTGCGACTTACGCCGCTACGTGGGCAGGACTTTTTGTATTTGCTCGAAGACGTGTTTCATATGTTATGGCAAAAGCAAGAGGGGAAACTGCGGACTTTATATGCGATGGCCAGTCGTCATCATCAGGAGCAAAACTTTCCAGAACGTATTTTTAATGATGATGTGGTACTGGCGAGCTACTTTCAACTCGGTGACCGCCAATATCATGCTGTTGATGATCTACTACGTTTAACCCGCCGTTTAAAACAACAAAAACTATTTACCGATAATCCGATTTTCTTAATCAATCATATAGATTGGCGTGAGCATTTGATTAGTGATGCGGAAGAGTTAAATGAAATTCAGGCACTTGATCCTGAGTTGGATTTATACGTTGCACTTGAAGATCCGATTTCATGGTTATTGTTGGCTTATATCAAAGAAGAGCTGGCAGATTATTATAATATTCAGCTTAATGTTTACCCACTGAGTTATCATGGTCGAGACTGGTTTGACTGGAGTTTGGCAACGCGGTTGTCTAAGCGAACAGAAGTACAGTTCACGCCGTTTTGTCGCCCGACCCAAGTGGCAACTTTGGCGATGGCACAGTTATTTTATAGTGTGCCCGAAGAGCAACGTATTGATGCCATGTATCGGATATTGAAAACGGTTTGGACTCAAGGTAAGGATTTATCTTATAAAGCACATTTTGATCATTTGATGCAGGAGCTCGATATTACAGCGTTGAGTGTTGACAATGTAGAGACCAAGCTCAAAGAAAACGATATCTTGTGTGAAATGAAGTCTCAACCCGATTTTCCCGTGCTTGAACTGCGTGTTGATGGTCAGAGCTATGTCTTTAATAGTCTGTATCGGGTTTGGATGATTGAAAGTATTTTCAGTAACGTACTGGAAGACCAGTACAAAGCAGATAGTGCTGATGAACAGCAAGGTTAAACGGTTTATTGTGTTTAAGTTGGGTTCAAAGTGCGCTTGAACCTGCACGATAAAATTTATCTTAAAAATAAATACTTAGTTTGCTAATGCTGAAAACATTTTCAGTTGTCTTGAGGGCATGCTTGTTTAATCTGTGTGAAGGCAAAGCCCCTACGATATAAGCAACATGCTTAATCTGGATCATTATTTTTCAGGCACTTGAATTCTTATTTATAAATTTAATGAGTGTTAACAGTTTAAATCATTGTTAAATTCTATTAATTAATATGTTTGCAAATGAAAATGATTATAATTGAGATTCTTTCTGTTTGTTGATTGATGCTATGCGTTTTCATATTTCTTATCTGAGTTTGTCCATTCTTGCTGTAATGACCACGCCAACCTTTGCTCAGAGCGAGGTAGAGGAAACGACATCATCGAAGGTTTTACCCACTTTACAATTTGAAGCTCAAAAACAAGATGCGAAAGATGCGTATGCGGCAAAAACTGCATCAGCTGTTTTGCGTTCAGATGCCCCACTTTTTGAAACAGCACAATCAATCAGCGTGATTAGTGCAAAACAACTCGAACAAAAACAAGCGAAAACACTGTCTGAAGCCTTGCAGGGTGTGGCAGGGGTCACTGCAGGACAGTATGGGCGTCGTGGCTGGGATGACTTTATTATTCGTGGACAAGTTTCCAGCGCGCAGACTTATGTCGATGGCTTGCGTATTCAAACTTCGGATAATGCCCTACGTTCAGAAGACATCACTGGCTTGCAGTCGATTGAGGTGGTGAAAGGGCCAACATCGACAGGTTTTGGCTTTGCCTTACCAGGTGGTTTAGTCAATTTAACCACTAAGCGTCCTGAGGCAAAGACTTCTTATCGTGGCAGTGTAAGCTATGGTAGCAATGCTTTGATTGATGGAACATTTGACATTAACTATGCACCAAATGACAGCGAAAAGGGTGCGTTTCGTGTAGTGGGTCATGCCTCTGATCAGGATGATCCAACAGATTATGTTTATTATAAAAATTATTATATTGCGCCNNGCCCTCTTATAATTTTGATTTAGGCGAGAAAGACGAACTGTCTGTGATTGCCAGCTATCAACATCGGGATTTTATTCGCCAGCAAGGGATTCCTTATAGTAATGGTGCTTATAAAAATTACTCACAGAGTTTGTTTTTTGGCGCGCCGAATTTAAGCAATACGGTTGATGTTTTGCGCTTAGGTTCGAACTATGCACATTATTTTGATAATGGCTGGACCTTTAAGCAAAATTTTGCAGTCACTACAACCGATGCAGATAATAATCCTGTATTGGCGGGGAGTAATAACACATTACCGACCATCAAACGGACGGTGGAAAGACAGATTAAAGATGATGTAAATTTTGCATTAGATAATAATGTGTCACGTCATTTCGACTGGGGCAAAACCCAATATGATTTAATGATTGGTTTAGATATGATGCATGAGCGTAGTGACTATGAACGCCGTCGCAATAGTTTGTCATCTTTTAATGCCAATAATCCTGTTTACACTGCAATTCCAAAAGCAACAACAACAATTGCTCACCAAATTACCGACACCCAATATATGGGTGTATATCTACGTAATAATTTTAAAATTGATGATCATTGGATCTTAGGCTTATCAGGTCGTCATGATTGGACACAGATCGAAGTTGAAGATATCTTCAAGAATAAGTTGTTGAAAAATTCAGATAATGCCTTTACGGGTAATGCATCTTTGATGTATCAGATTAATGATATGTTTGCCCCTTACGTGAGTTATGCAACCTCTTTCTTTCCTGTGAGTGATGCTGGTGCAGATGGTACGCTGCTGGACCCAGAAGAAGGGGAACAATATGAAGTTGGTGTGAAGT
>NZ_DKIK01000151.1:7728-8365 GCF_002454215.1 Acinetobacter sp. UBA6720 | reverse complement strand
ATCCTCTTTAACTTCCTAAGCCCTAAGCTAAATTAGTTAAAGCTGCAATTTAGGATGAATTGGGTTTGCAGACTGAATTATTTCATTTAAGCAACGTCGTCTTAATACTTTATCCCTAGTTTTTTGAGTTTAGAAATGAGTGTAGTGGGGTTAATTCCTAAAAGCGTTGCTGCTCCATTTTCACCAAAGATTTTTCCATCACATTGTTTAATGGCTAAATTTAGATTTCTAATTTCTAAATCTTTTAATTGCTGGATTGTTATGATCTGTTGAGCTGAAAAATTTTCTGCACTCTTAGATGATGATTTGTTTCCGTGTAGTAAATCTTGTTCAAATAAATATTTAAATGAAATAGCGCCTTGTTTTGCAGTAATCATTGCTCGCTCAATTACATTTTGTAGCTCTCGAATATTTCCAGGCCATTCATATTGTTGTAATTCTAAAATATGTTTTTGTGAAAAAGGTAAATAATTGACTTTGCGTTTTTCACAAATCAGTTTCGAAAAATGGCTAACCAAAAGAGGGATATCTTCTTTTCGATCACGTAATGCAGGAGAGTAAATGGGAAATACATTCAAGCGGAAGTATAAGTCTTCACGGAAATTTTTGAGCTTAACTTCTTCTTTGAGATTACGAT
>NZ_DKIK01000151.1:0-7688 GCF_002454215.1 Acinetobacter sp. UBA6720 | reverse complement strand
AGTCGCTGCAATAATCCTAACATCGACGTGGCGAGTTTTTTCCTCACCAATTCGTTCAAATGTTCCTTCTTGTAATACTCTTAATAATTTACTTTGTAATTCTAGTGGGATTTCACCAATTTCATCTAGAAATAAGGTTCCTTGATCTGCAAGTTCAAATCGACCAGCTCGATCACGGACAGCACCTGTAAATGCACCTTTTACATGACCGAAAAATTCACTTTCAAACAACTCTGAGGGAATGGCTGCACAGTTAACACGTATAAGAGGTTGTTGTTTACGATGACTAGATTGATGGATTGCACGTGCAATTAGTTCCTTTCCTGTACCCGATTCACCATAGATCATGACATTGGCATCAGTAGAAGCAACTACTTTAATTTTTTCAATGATTTGTAAAATAGAGGCACTATTTCCTACAATTTCATGATATTGGTTCTCTTGTAATATTTCTTCCTGCAAATATTCATTTTGTTGTTCTAGTCGACTTTTCAAGTCTTGGAGTTCGTTGAGAGCATGGGTAAGTTGCTTTTCTGTATTTAAGCGTTCGCTAATATCTCTAAAGACTACAACTGCACCAATGATCTCGCTATCACGGATAATTGGGGTACTTGTAAATTCAACAGGAAAAAAACTGCCATCACGTCGCCAGAAAATTTCTTGTATCCCCTCATGCACTACACCATCATGTACAGCCGCATATATTGGGCACTCCTCGACAGGATAATGTGTGCCATTTTCATGAGTATGATGATGTATTTTATGGATATTTTTACCAAGTACATCTTCTGGTTTTAAACCTAGCATTCTCGCGCCAACGGGATTTATAAAGGTACATAATCCTTGTTTATCGATACTATAAATTCCATCACCTACTGAGCTTAGCAGCAAATGCTTGCCAGTGTCAGAATCAATAAAAAGTTCTTGTAGAGCTTGCCATTCTTTAAGCCCTGCACGAATGACTTTATCTGCATTTTTATTCAGTTGACGTAGCTCTAAGTCTTTGACATCGACTAAGGACCAAATGAGCAGAGTCTTATTCTTATATGGGATTGAAACAGAGCTGACATCGAATTGAATTTTTTCTCCATTTTTATCAAAAGCATATAGCTCATTATTCCATGCATAGCCTTTAGCAAGTGTTTCTTCTGTAAACGCCACTAAGTTTGGTAGTTGACTAAAATGACCAAAAATAGAGGTGACGGTCTTTTGAATCAATTCGTGGCGTTCATAGCGGAGTAATTTCGTAGCACTAATATTTACATCAATAAACTGATTTTGATGTGGGTCTAAAACGAGTAAGGCTTGAGAAGTGTGTTCAAAGGCAAGTGGGCGAATTGAATTCTCAGTAGTTACCCAATCGGAAATGAAGTCAGTATTATTCATGCTACGAAATTTCATAGAATAGGTTATGAAATTTCATAATACTACGAAAAATCATAGCCTTCCAGAATTATATTTATCACCTAAAATAGCCGTTTTAAAAATATTAATTATTATATTTCAATGGTATAAGAATTAATCTCTACCAAAAAATAGAACTTGGCACAGCTCTCGCAATAAAACATTCAAACCAAACAATGGTTGATTGTAAATAGGATAAAACGAGGAGCTACTATGCCACAAGTTGATATTGAACAATACAAAGATGGTGATTTTCTTGTCGATTATGAAGAAAAGGTCTTTGAAGATGTAAAAGCGCAGCCAGGCGAAAAAGCATTAGTGACATTCCACACTGTAGCTTTTGAAGGGTCTATTGGTTTAGTTAATGTCCTCCAAGCCAAACGTTTATTACGCAAAGGTTTTGAAACCAAAATCCTGCTTTATGGTCCAGGTGTGCAGTTAGGTGTGCAACGTGGTTTCCCAACTTTAGGTGCTGAAGCTTTTCCTGGACATTTGGCGGTCAATAATCAGCTTAAAGCCTTTATGGAAGAAGGTGGTGAAGTTTATGCCTGCCGATTCGCATTACAAGCGCTATATGGTCAAACCGAAAAAGCATTAATGCCAGGGATTCGTCCAATCAATCCTTTAGATGTAATGGACTTGAAATTACTGATGCGTCGTGACAATGCACTGATCATTGATACTTGGACTGTTTAAAGATTTAAGAAAGGGGAATAAGACATGAATCAGATTGTAAAAGCAGCAGCAGTACAGTGTAGTCCAGTGCTTTATAGCCAAAAGGAAACCGTACAAAAAATCTGTAATACGATTTTAGAGCTAGGTAAACAAGGCGTACAGTTTGCTGTTTTTCCTGAAACCGTTGTGCCTTATTACCCTTACTTTTCTTTTGTACAACCACCGTTTGCAATGGGTAAGGAACATTTAAAGCTTCTCAATGAATCTGTGGTTGTTCCTTCTGAAGCAACCTTTGCGATTGGTCAAGCCTGTGCTGAAGCAAAAATGGTGGTTTCTATTGGGATTAATGAGCGCGCGGGTGGAACAATCTACAACGCACAGCTGTTATTTGATGCTGATGGTTCAATCATTCAGCATCGTCGAAAAATTACCCCAACTTATCATGAACGTATGGTGTGGGGACAAGGCGATGGCAGTGGGTTGCGTGCGATTGATTCTGCTGTCGGGCGTATTGGGTCACTGGCATGCTGGGAGCATTATAACCCTTTGGCACGTTTTGCCTTAATGGCAGATGGAGAACAGATTCATGCTGCCATGTTCCCTGGTTCATTAGTCGGACAGGTGTTCGCTGATCAGATCAGTGCCACTATTCAGCACCATGCTTTGGAGTCAGGTTGTTTCGTAGTTAATGCGACGGCATGGCTACATCCTGAGCAACAACAACAAATTATGAAAGACACTGGTTGTGAAATTGGTCCAATTTCAGGTGGATGCTTCACTGCTATTGTATCGCCTGAAGGGAAATTTCTAGCCGAACCTGTTACTCAGGGTGAAGGTTATTGTATCGCTGACTTAGACTTTTCATTAATTGATAAACGTAAACGCATGATGGATTCGGTTGGTCATTATAGCCGTCCAGAATTATTAAGTTTATTGATTGATCGTCGTCCGACACAGGTACTACATGAACTTAAAGTCGAATCTTCAGATTTAACAAATCTTGAAAAGATTTCCAGATTTACGGAAGAGCAGGTTTAAGCCTTATTAAACCAATTCTATAGAGAGGGGTGAGTATGTCTGCAATACAACTTTTGACTGATTTGCAATGTAACGGTCTGAAATGGGATGGTGAATTTGGTCTATCTCGTAAAGGCGGTGCAGGGCCAAGTGATCATAAGGCACTCAGCCTAGATGGGCAGACGATGATGATTCCAGTGTTGAATCTAGCTGCACAAGAGTCTCCATACAGTGCCAAAGCTGATCCAGATTCTGACCAAGTGATCGTATTTAAAAACCGGATTCCTGTAGCAACATTAACAGCCCCATCTCGTCCAAAGTTTTATGACTTAACTACAGACGAAGGTATTCCATATGAGCAAATTGCAACTTTGCATAGCCACGATGTCTTGGCAACAACAGTGTTACAACATTGCATTCGTATGAATGATAAAGCTACGGCTTGTCAATTTTGTTCGATTGACCAATCTTTAAAAAGTGGTCGTACTTTAATTCGGAAACGTCCTGAACAGCTCGCAGAAGTTGCAAAAGCAGCTGTGGAACTTGATGGTGTACAGCAAATGGTCATTACCACTGGCACACCGAATACGCCTGATCGTGGAGCAGAGATTTTATATGACAGTGTGAAAGCTATTCTGGCTGAAGTGAATTTGCCTATACAAGTGCAATGTGAGCCACCCGATGATTTTGCATGGTTTCAAAAGTTAAAAGATGCAGGTGCGGTGTCAATTGGTATGCATCTTGAAGCGGTGAGTGATCGGGTACGTCATAAAATTATGCCGGGTAAAGCAGAAGTTTCAATTAATACATATTTTGCAGCATTTAAGGCGGCAGTTGAGGTATTTGGTCGGGGGCAAGTAAGTACCTATATCTTAGCTGGGCTAGGCGATACAGAAAAAGAAATCATTGAAATGACTGCCAACTTGACCGAGATGGGCGTTTATCCGTTTGTAGTGCCATTTGTACCAATTCAGGGAACAGCACTTGAACATCATTCAAAACCTGAGCAAGCCTTTATGCAGGCACTCTATCCAAAAATTGGTGAGCAACTCCGTCTACATGGGCTTAACTCGGAAGACACTCAAGCGGGTTGTGCCAAATGTGGAGCATGTTCTTCACTGAAAGCTTATGAGTAGGAGAAACAGTATGCAACTTTCTGGTTATCCATGGTTAATAGAATTAAATGAAGACCTTAAACAGTTTGTCACAGATGACATTGTTATCAAGGTGGTCACTGAAGACTGGGAACGTCGTCAATATTATCGCCTGCGAGAGGCAACTTTTCGCGATGAACAAAAGATTCTAAAAGAAGACCGTGATGAATATGACTTTAAAGCTCTAGGTATTGTTGCGATTGGGCAAATGTTTGGTGAGCATGATCATGTCATAGGTGCAGTGCGGATCTTCCCGAATGGAGCAAATACATGGTGGGGTGGGCGTTTATGTGTAGAGCCATTATACCGCCATCATCATGCTATTGGTAAAGCGCTGATTAATGCAGCCGTATCCACTGCCAAAAATTTAGGCTGTACCACATTCCTTGCGACGGTTCAGCAACAGAACGAACGTTATTTTCAAAAGTTGTGTTGGGACACTGTAGATGAGCTGAATGTTGCAAATATTCCGCATGTGCTCATGCAGGCTCAAGTTGAAAATTACCCATTACAACATGTGGTGATGCAAGCTTATAGCTATAGGGAGGTCTGCTGATGAGACTTTCAGAACTACTCCCACAACTGCAAATCACGCCAGCAATGCAGTCTAAGCAAGATATTCATGCGATTAAATCGCAGTTGAATCTGAACATTCACACTATACAAGATTTATATGCATTACCTGCGGATGATGCTGCTGCGATGCAATTCGGTGAACAATATTTATTGAATGCTTGCGAAGGAATGCTACCAAGTTTTGTGGCTAAGCACCCTTATTTTGCAGGATGGTCTGCGGTGATGGCAAATGTGAGCGACATTGCAGCAATGGGTGGGCGAGCTTTAACTGTGGTGAATAGTTATTGGCATACCGATACACAAAGTGGTCAACAGTTATTTGCTGGCATGCAAGCAGCTTGTGATGCCTATGGCGTAAAGCTTGTGGGTGGACACACCAATATTCATACAGATTTTCAACCTACGCTCTCCGTTGCCATACAAGGATTGGCGAATCATTTGCTCTCGGTCTTCCATGTTCAAGCGGGGCAGAAGATATTAATTGCACTGAATATGCAGGGCAAATTCCATGAGCAAACCACCTATTGGAAATGTTTTGAACATGTTCCTGCTGCGGTTTTAAAGACTCAGTTGGAAGTATTGCCCGAAATTGCAGAACAGCATCTCGCGTATGCGGCACGCGACATCAGTAATGCAGGAATTTTAGGCAGTTTGTTAATGCTACTTGAGGCAACGGGATCAGGAGCGAATCTTTGGTTAGATAAGATTCCGAAACCGCAACATACAGATTGGTTGAAATGGCTTCAAATTTTCCCAAGTTATGGCTTCTTACTGACTGCCGATAGCGAAGAATGTGAGGACATCATTGAATTATTTGCTTCACAAGATATTGATTGTGCGGTGATTGGTGAGGTCACAAATTCTGGCAAGGTACAGATTCAGCAGCAGAATGAGCAACAGATTTTTTGGGATTTTCAACAACAGGCTTTTACTGGGCTGAATTATCAAAAAGTCCTTGCACAAGCTCCATTTTCCCATCTTTCCCTACATGTACAGCAACAGGAGCCAACATTATGCCAAGTGTAAATTTTACCGTGAAATGGCCAAATGGTGAGCTGATTCAATATTACTCTCCATCCACGGTGATTTATGAATATCTAGCTAAAGGACATTCATATCCAGCAATACAGTTTTTAAAGTTGGCTGAAGATGGGTTATCAGCTGCATCAGAACGAGTACGAGTACGTTATGGCTTTGCATGTAGTTCAGCCATGGACAGTCTATCCACGATTAAACGCCAAGCTAACTTATTCGCCTTAAAAGACGAAGACCAAATTGAAATTACTGAAATGCACAATGAATAAGGGGAACATGATGTTTAATATGCAAATTCAAGATTTACAACCAAATTATGACGTCGTGATTGTTGGTGGTGGCCAGGCAGGGTTATGTATCAGTCATTATTTACAAAAAGCAGGGATTGATCATGTGATTCTAGAAAAAGAATCAGAGTTGACCCATAGCTGGCGCAGTAAACGGTGGGATAATTTCACTTTGGTTACCCCCAATTGGCAATGTTTGCTTCCAGAGCATCCATATAACGGTAATGACCCTGATGGATTTATGAAAAAAAATGAAATTGTTGAATATCTCGACGACTTCATTGAAAAACTGAATCCACCAGTTTTATTAAATGTTCAGGTTAAGCATGTTGCTAAAATTGCACCTCAACACTTTGAAATTGAAACCAGTTTAGGCACAACGACTGCGAAACAATTAGTTGTAGCGGCTGGTGGTTATCACACTCCAATTTATCCAAAACTAAGTGATCAAGTCCCTGAACAAGTGTTGGTAATGCATTCAGAACAATATTTTAATGTGGAACAGTTACCTGAAGGTAATGTTTTGGTTGTCGGTTCAGGACAATCAGGTGCCCAAATTGCAGAAGATTTACATTTGGCAGGTAAAAAGGTTTATCTTTCTACGGGAGATGCACCACGCTGTGCGCGTTTTTATCGTGGTAAAGACGTAGTGAAGTGGCTTTATGAAATGGGTTATTACGAAACAACCGTCAAAGATCACCGATATAGTGAAGAGGTTCGTAACAGCACTAATCATTATGTGACTGGGCGAGATGGTGGTCGTGATATTGATCTACGTAAATTTGCATTAGAAGGTATGCGATTGTTTGGACGATTTGAGGACTATAAGGAAGGACAGTTTGTCTTCCGTCCAGATTTAATCCAGAACCTAGACATGGCAGATGCAACTTACAATCGTATTAATGCCTCTATTGATGACTATCTAGAGAAAAATAATATTGTGACTGAAGAGCCAGCATCTGTATATCAGCCACTTTGGCAGCCAGAACAGGAAATTACCCATATTGATTTAGTTGAAGAGAACATCACTTCAATCATTTGGTGTATCGGATTTAGACCAGACTATTCTTGGATTGATTTAGATATATTCCAGACAAATGGATATCCAAAACATGATCGCGGTATTACCGTTGACCCTGAAGTAAGCTTTATTGGTTTACCTTGGTTAAACACATGGGGTTCAGGACGTTTTATGGATGTTGCTAAAGATGCTGAGTTTATTGCTGATCATCTCATTCAACAATTAAATGTTACACCACAGCATATATCCTCAACATTATCATCATTGGCCTAATTATCAGGTAGCTGAATAGTCTCAACTTTCGGCTGCATCAAATCTCCAATATTGTTAAAAAACATAGGATAGCCATAATGAATCAACAACCTTTTGTAATTAATACTAATACTGAACCATGGGAATTTCTTCCTGTTCCATTTTTAAATAGTGAACTTCCCGTTAAAACCTGCTTAGCATGTCCTGATACAGGAATGATGATTTGGAAACGGCTTTGTTGCACAAAGATTTGAAATGCAAAGCGCC
>NZ_DKIK01000154.1:0-20753 GCF_002454215.1 Acinetobacter sp. UBA6720 | reverse complement strand
GCATAGCCAAACGCCAACCGAGTGAGAGAGCGAATAAAAAAGGAAGCCAAAGCTTCCTTTTTTTGTTTCAACGTTTAGACGCCATATTTCACGCGGTAGGCTTCCATTTTTGCTAAAGCTTTTGTTTCACCTTTAGCCTCTAAATAATTCATCAAATCTTTCATGGTCACCAGTGCATGCACAGGAATTTCCAATTCTTTTTGCACTTCTTGGATCGCAGACAGTTCACCTTGACCTTTTTCTTGACGGTCTAATGCCACCAACACACCTGCAATCTGCGCACCTGCATTTTTCAAAATGGTGACTACTTCACGGATCGCTGTACCCGCAGTAATCACATCATCAATAATCCAAACTTTTTTACCTGCAACGGACGCACCAACCAAGACCCCGCCTTCACCATGATCTTTGGCTTCTTTACGGTTAAACCCCCAAGGCACACTCACGCCATGGTTTTGCGACAACGCCACAGCTGTCGCTGCAACAAAAGGAATTCCTTTATATGCAGGACCAAAAACCACCTCAACATTGTTGCATTCTGTCAGTTTGGCTGCATAGCCAGAAGCCAAGAGAGACAAGGCTTCTCCGTCATTGAGTAGACCTGCATTAAAAAAATAAGGACTCACACGACCCGATTTTAAAGTAAACTCACCAAATTTAAGCACGCCACGTGATAATGCGAGTTCGATAAAAGCTTGAGGGTTAAATGTCGCTTGCGTTGTCATGCGGTGCTCCGAATTTTCAAATTGAGGTAAGACTTGCGCATGATACCAAAGAGTAGCTATCCAAGTGATCAAAAAATTTTACGTGTGGTTTCAATTAACGTAAATGGTCTACGTTCTGCAGAAAAAAAAGGGATTTTTGATTGGATTTCCACATCAGATGCTGATGTGATTTGCATGCAAGAATCTCGTATCACTCACGAACAATGGACGGATAAATTTAAACCTGAAGGTTGGCATACCCACCTGTTCCCTGCCGAACGTCCAGGTTATGCAGGCACTGCCATTTATAGCCGTCTACCCTTTGTTTCAGTCACGGATGGGCTTGGTTTTGAATTGGCCGATTCTCAAGGTCGCTTTATTTCCGCTGAATTTGACTTAGGTTTAGGCCAAACCGCACATATTTGTTCACTCTATTTACCCTCGGGTTCTTCTGGCGAAGAAGCACAAGTACGTAAAGATCACTTTTTAGAAGAATACAAACAAATTTTGAAACAATGGCGTGAAGAAAATAAGTCCGTGATTGTCTGTGGTGACTACAACATCGTGCATAAACGCATCGACATTAAAAACTGGTCTGGCAATCAAAAAGCCTCAGGCTGTTTACCGCATGAGCGTGCTTGGCTTGATCACATTTATGATGAACTTGGCTATGTCGATACTTTCCGTGAAGTTCGTCAAGAAGCAGAACTTTATTCATGGTGGTCAAACCGTGGGCAAGCCCGTGCCAAAAATGTGGGTTGGCGGATTGACTATCAAGCTTGCTCCCCTGACTGGAAAGCCCGTACAGTCAATGCTTGGGTCTATAAAGAGACTTGGTTTAGCGATCATGCACCCGTTATTATTGACTATCAAATCTAGTGAAATATCCACTTTTCACCCATACTCAGTGAACAAGTGTTTACTGAGTATGGGTTTTTAACTTACATTATCTGCCGTTTTTTGAGTCTTTTTCTGATCAATCAATCAGTGCATTATGTTTCCACGGCAAAGGGACGATGTCAGGATGACAGCACAAGGACAGGAAGCCGTAGGATGAAATTGAACAAGCTATAGTTTTAGTTTGCTCTCAAGGATGTGACAATGGACGTTGTAATGAGACCCGCATGATCAGGATGATTAAATGCGGGTTTTCTCTTTTTTAGTCTCTTCTTTTTTAATTATTATTCTTAGATTAGCATTTTAACAATTCTCTTCTTCTTGATTTCTATTTTAAATACCTTTTATGACAAACACATGACGTTTTCAGATTAAAACACGGCACTAGAGCCATCCTCTTTTTTCGGCTACTCTAAACCCAGATTAAAAGCAAAAAGGGTTTCCCATGTTGAAGGTTTATGGCATTAAAAATTGTAACTCGATGAAGAAAGCATTCGACCTACTGAGTGAATTAGGTTTGGCCTATGAATTTCATGATTATAAAAAACAAGGGATTGATGCTATAACCGTAAAAACATGGCTGGATCAACTAGGTGCTGATCTCGTTCTGAATAAAAAAGGCACCACTTGGCGTAAACTGACCGAAGCAGAACAACAGACCGCTTTAGCTTCAGAGCAAGGATTAATTGATGCACTCACCACTTACCACAGCCTGATTAAGCGCCCTGTCATTGCGACAGCAAATGGTTTTATTGTAGGTTTCGATGAAGATGCAATTCGCGCCTTAAAGGCATAACAAAAATAAAAAAGCCGAGCAATTGCTCGGCTTTTTTAGACTATATATTAATTCACACGAATCCATGTTTGGTTACGACCTAAAGCAGCAACGCCAAGATAACCACGGAGTTCAAGCTTTTTACCCCCCGAAGTTAACTCACCTTTTAAGCTGTAAGTTTTACCATTTTTCGGATCCAAAATTTTACCATCATCGTATTTTGTACCACCGACATTTTTTAGACCATGTACGATTGTCAAACCTTTCAATGATTTGTTTTTATACGGACCTTCACATTTCGTACATGCATTTTCTTCACCAGGTGTCAGAATGCTTTGAATACTGCCAGTTAAAGTTCCATTTTTCTGCTCAGTGAATTTCACAACCGCACGCGGTTGCTTCGTTTTGTCATCAATCGTTTTCCAAACTGTGCCATTAAGTGGATCTGCTGCGTGAGTTAGAGCGGCCAATCCCAGTACGCTTAATGCAAGTGCAATTTTTTTCATTTTTTGTCATTTCCCTAGTCTAGTATAGACGACTATCATTATTAAAAAGTCACAACAATTTTTCAATTTTTCAATGTGACTAATTAGTGTAACCTTGTAAATTATGTTGGTAAATACACAAACTCAAGGTAAAACAAATAATAAAATGGAATAACTATGAAGATTGCCGATCCATGGAAACAAATTATTACAGAGCAGTTTTTAAAAACCACGATTCGAACCCCGAGTCGATTTAGCCTCCCTCCCAGTAGTCAGCGTTTTCTCATTGAACAAATGTGTCGTGCATTCCCACTCAATAAATCCGTTCAAATCCGCCCTCTGCGTCTTGCAGGCTTGCGTGCGGAAGAACTGAAAGCTGAAACCGAGGCCACTCAGCTCATTTTGCACATTCATGGCGGGGCTTTCTTTTTAGGTTCAATGAATACCCACCGCGCATTTGTCTCAGACCTTGCTGCAAGCACGCACATGCAGGTGATCCATCTGGATTATCCTTTGTCACCTGAGCATCCTTATCCTGAGGCCATTGATGCACTATTAGATGTATACCAAGTTTTATTAGCACAAGGGATACAAGCCAAAGACATTATTTTATCTGGCGATTCTTGTGGTGCAAATCTAGCATTGGCTTTAGCACTGCGTATTCGCGATGAACAACTCTCACAGGTTAGTGGACTGATTCTACTCTCGCCTTTCTTGGACTTAAGTTTAACCAGTGAATCTATTCGCTATAACCGCCAGTTAGATGCGCTGTTATCCATTGAAGCCCTTGAAACGGGCATTGAGTACTATCTACCCAAGCAAATTGATTCTGCTGACCCACTTGTCTCTCCATTATTTGATGATTTATCCGATCTGCCTCCGACTCTCGTGCAAGTTGGTTCAAAAGAAATTCTGTTAGATGATGCACAACGGTTTAGAGATAAAGCAACAAAAGCCGGTGTGGACGTGACCTTTAAACTCTACACGGGCATGTGGCATAACTTCCAAATGTTTAATGCATGGTTTCCCGAAGCCAAAATGGCCTTGGACGATATTGCCACTTTTGCTCAATCACTCGACCAAGACTAGATATCATTAGTTCAATAAAAAAAGGTCAGCCTGAGGCTGACCGAGTGAGGAATCATGAAACTGCTTTTTATTGTGATTAGATGGTTTTTACCTGTGCCAATGCTGCTGTAATGGCTTGATCTTTCAACTCTGGCCCCATATTCACACCCTCTGCACGAATGATTTCAACATCTGTCACGCCAGTAAAGTTAAACACTGTTTTCAAAAAACCTTCTTGGAAATCAACAGGGCTGTTGTCGCCATAAACACCACCACGACTACTGGCGATATATGCTTTTTTGTCACCAGCCAAACCTACAGGACCATTTTCTGTATATTTAAAAGTACGACCAGCAACACTAATGCGGTCAATCCATGCTTTTAATGTTGAGGTAATCCCGAAGTTATACATTGCTGCGCCGATGACCACGACATCTGCATCGAGGTACTGTTGAATAATGCGTTCACCTAAAGCCGATTGCTCTGCATTTTGCCCCATCAAGATTTCCGCATCTAAATGTGGAATTGGTTGTGTCGCCAAATCCAAATACTCAACTTGGGCTTGAGGATGCTTTTCTATAAGTTGCGACACAATGGCTTGGCTTAACTGACGAGACACGGAAGCATCAGACATAATACTTGAATCAATGTGTAAAACTTTCATGGGATATTCCAGACTAATCTTTCTTTAATAGGAGCATACTAAAAGAATTGCCCTACCAGAATAATGCACTTCAGTAAAACACTATGTTTCAAAAATAGAACACTTTTCCCTTTTTGTAGGGATGTTTTTACTATGATTTTAGGTGCTATCTTGTATTTCAATTTTAAAATTAATGATAATGATATTTAAATTAAAAAATAATACGAAAATAAAAGGATAAGAATATTGAATGAATTCACTAGCCGTTGCCTCTAAAAAATTAACGAAAAATAAACTTTCTCGCTATCTACTTGAAGAGGAAGTCATTATGAATTGGAGTACATTGAAAAAATGTATTCTGATGCTTATTTTAGCCTGTACCATCCATATTGCTTGGCTAGGCTGGGATACGTTTATTCTAATGAACCCTCAATACTGGCAGGTGGTCAATATCGAGTTTGTTCGCATTCAATTTGTGCTGAATTCTATTTTTTGTTTGGTGCTCTTAGGGCTGATTTACCCCTGCTATGCTTTACAGGATCGCGCATGGGTGCAACGCTTTTTACCTTATGTCGCCATCGGTATCTTTGTGATTTCACTTTGCCAAGACAGCTATTTTGTTGGGGTTTTAAGCCCAATGACCATGATTGCCTACATTTGTTTACTGACGCTGGGTTTAGTGCTGTTTAAACGCAAAATTATTTATATGATGCTAATTCCTGCCACGAGTTTTTTAGTTTTTTCAGGATATCTGAGTTTTATTGACGTTGTCCCTTACTCCCCTCTTTTTATCATTGATGGGAAGCTTTTTCTTAATGGCTTCTGGTTATTTTCGATGTTGTATTTCATTACTCCGATCTTAATCACTTGCTTAATTTTATTTGAAATTTTACTTAGCCAGTGGCGTCATCGTGAACAACAGATCCAAAGTTTAAGTCAGATTGATCCCCTCACCAACACGCTTAACCGACGCAGTATTAGCCAAAACTTAGAAAACTTAGGTCATGAAAAACATTCTCCTTATGCAATTGTGCTACTAGATCTCGATCTGTTTAAAAATATCAATGATCAGTTCGGACACCATATGGGAGATGCAGTTTTAATTGCAGTCGGTCAAAAATTGAGTGAGCATTTACGTGAACAGGATATCGTAGGTCGCTATGGTGGCGAAGAGTTTATATTAATCTTAAAGCGTTCTTCGCAACATCGTGCGCGCCGTATTGCAGAACGTTGTCGGGCAGCCATTGAATCTTTGGTTATTGAAAATGAAGATGGACGTTCGATTCGTATCACCGCCAGTTTCGGTATTGCCCTATCTGCACATAAATTAAAACCCCAACAATTATTAAACCAAGCTGACAAAGCACTTTATGCAGCGAAAGCCGGAGGACGGAATCAAATTAAATGCTATTTTGAAATCGGTGCTTCTGAAATTGAATACGAGTCCAAATGCCGTGATAACCCTCATATTCCACGTCATTAGACAGCTTCTTCTAATCCAGAATGGATCCAAGCACTGACAGCAGGATGCTTGATTATCTGTTGCATATAGTGCTGGCTTTGCTCAGATACGGGCAATGCATAACTCTTGAGACGCATCACCACAGGTGCATAAAAGGCATCGGCTATACAGAAATTGCCAAATAAAAAAGCATGCGCGTCTGCACGTTTAGCCCAAATGTGTTCAATCCGCGCAACATCTGCTCTTAATGCCGCATGCTTCTTCCAAAGTGCTTGACCTTCGGCTGTGCTGTATTGCATCTGAAGATTCATTGGGCACAATTCACGCAGTGCCATAAAACTACTGTGCATTTCACCACTGATGCTTCGTGCTTGCGCTCTTAAGGCTTTAGCTCTTGGCCAAAGTGCTAAGTCTGGATGTTGCTCAGCCAAATATTCACAAATCGCTAAAGAGTCCCAAATTCTAAATTCTCCTACATCTAAAACAGGTACTTGAGCATTGGCATGAATATGGGATAGTTGCTCTTTAAAACTGGGGTTTGTCGCATCAAAGCGAACAAGTACCTCTTCAAAGTCGATGTTAAATGCGGTTAAAACCAACCACGCTCGCATTGACCAACTGGAGGAGTTTTTATTGGCAATATATAAACGTTGCATCACCCTTCTCCCTCAGGTTTAAAAACGTTGTAATTGAGCTAAAAGTTCAGCCTCAGTAAATGCACCTGTTAAACGTAAACCGCGAATTTCTTGTTGTGAGGCATCTAAAAATAAATAGGTGGGTGGCCCTAAAATATCCCACTGGTTTAACAGCACTTGATGGGTTGCATCATAATGACTCAAATCCAGTTTAATTAAATAATACGGCGCAAGTGCCTGTTGTACTGTGGCAGATTTTAAAATACGGTGTTCAATCGGCTGACAGGCAATACACCAATCCGCATAGACATCAATCACGATTTTTTGGCCTTTCGGTGCTTGTGCTAATAACTGCTGAAACTCTGCCGCCGTACTTGCGACATGCCAATGCGCAGAGTCTGTCACTGGTGACTCAAAAAAACGTTGACTCTGTTGATATTGGTTATAGCTAATATAAGACCCGCCAATCAGCAACGCCACGATATATAACACACGTAACTGGGTTTTATTCCACATTAAACGATATAACACATAGCCAATAAAGCTTAAGCCTAGGACTAAACTTAGCAGTTGCATCCATGTCTCAGAAAGCATTGGGCGAATAAAATACAGCGCCAAAGCCAACATAATAAAAGCAAATAACACCCGAATTTGATTCATCCATAACCCTGCACGTGGCAAGATTTTAGCCCCCAATATACTGGCAAGCAGAAGTGGCGTTCCCATCCCAAAGCCTAAAGTGAACAATAAAACTGCACCTTGCCACTGGCTTTGCGTTTGTGAAATGAACAATAAAGCACCAGCCAAAGGGGCTGTCATACAAGGGCCAACCAACAAGGCAGAAATCATACCCATGATTCCCGCACTGAGCAGACTGCCCCCTTTTTGCATGGACTGAATATGATCAAGTTTATTGACCAGCACTTGAGGCAGTTTAAGCTCAAATAGTCCAAATAAATTTAACGCGAATAAGACAAAAAGCAGGCTAAAGGCAATGAGGGTTGAAGGCTGCTGCAACCAACGCTGAAAATTCAAACCTGCGGAGGATGCAACCAACCCCAAAATGGCATAAACCATCGCCATACTGCAGACAAAGACCAAAGCAATCATCCATGCTTTAAGACCTTTACTGTCTCGTATAATGAGAGAAGTTAAAATCGGTAACATGGGTAAAGAACACGGTGTAAACGCGAGCAGGATGCCGAGCCCAAAGAACAGCAATAAGCCATAAGCCAACGAGCTCTTAGCCAATTCCTCTGACCACATTTGGTCTTGGGCTGCGGAATCATCAGCGCTTAATGTTACTTGTTCAGATGTCACATTTGTCTCTAAGGACTGCGCTTGAGTATTCGACTGCGCTGCCAAATCTAACAGCCGTTTTGAACCACTGGCCTGATCTTGCAGGCTGATCAAGCCATTAACATCAGTTTTAAATTCAATGGTTTGTGGTGGATAGCAAATGCGATCTTTGGCACAACCCTGCCAAGTCACCTGATAGGTTTGCGAAGCTTGTGTATTTAAATCAAATTGTACTTGTTGATAATAAACTTGGGTATGCCCATAGTTTTCATCATATAAATCATGGGCTGGAGGTAGCTCTAACTTAAGCACCTGTCCTGCCTGTTTCACTTCAAATTTGTGCTGATAGATATAATAGTGTTCAGGGATATCCCAATGTAGCTGAGCACTATGCTCAGTTGTGGACTCCACTGTAAATGGAAACGCATCCTTCGCTGAAAGCAGTGGAGTTTCTGCATGAACGTTTAGAATACTGGCCCAAATACACAGATTGATAATCAATACTGATAGCACCAGATACCACGTTCTTCCGTTCTTCCCCTGTTCCAGATGAAGATGCTTTTCCATAATGTTTTCTTTTTCTAATTAAAATAAGTATGAAATGCCAAGGGCTGAGTAATAGCTTTTATCTGAACCATCTAAGTCAACGCCAACACTTGCATCCAGTTGCATCCGCTGATTGACCGCATACATTAAACCTGTACCCAGTGCATATTCATTATCTTGGCTTTCTGCTTTACGGTAAACCAATTCAGAGAAGCCACTGAGTTTATCGGTAAATTGGTACTCGAGTGTCGGAATTGCAGAAATTGCCCAATCACTATTTTGAACTTCATAACGCATGGTGATAGATGTTGTCACGAGATCGCTATAATCATAAGACACAGCAGAAGTCAGACTATAAATATCATCTTCATTGGTGAAACCATCATTGCCTGTAGCAATAACCGCTTCAGCTAATACGGCCATACTCAAACGTTCATCATCCAGTGGAATAGCCGCTTTTACACCCACACTGACATCACCCAAACCATCTGTTTCAGACTTGTTACCCGCTACTTTCACTTGCTGCCACGACGGACCTGCCCAACCCAATTGTAATTCGATGTTTTTTGCTAGACCTGTGCGGAACAACATATCTGCATTTAAGTTGGTGGTTTTTACTTTTTCCCCATCGGCAGTGGTGGATTCAACATAATTTGCATTGGCTAAGCCCTGCTCCCATGCCAACTGACCCACAGGCGTAATGCCAGTACCCATACCCGAGCCAGGGCGGTCAAAGGAAAAATCTGCAGCCATCGCATTCATACTGAATCCAGCTGTGACACATAAACCCAAAT
Organism: Acinetobacter sp. UBA6720; assembly: GCF_002454215.1. Taxonomy (NCBI): domain Bacteria; kingdom Pseudomonadati; phylum Pseudomonadota; class Gammaproteobacteria; order Moraxellales; family Moraxellaceae; genus Acinetobacter; species Acinetobacter sp. UBA6720. The sequence continues at coordinate 11,445 of NZ_DKIK01000154.1, read as the reverse complement.
GTTTTAATTTCATCATGATTTTCTCGCTGTTTAGGCTAATTCTTTTGACATTTTTGCACCGTGCTGACGAAGCAACTCTAAAGTTTGCTTTTCTTCAGCTAATGCTTCGGCCCAGTTAATTTCATCAAATTCACAATCAAAGAACAAATCGCTAATCGAAGATAAAATAGTCAAACCATCTTCATCTTTGGTGTTTGGATCGACTTTCTCATCCAATAAGCGTTTGACTGCGGGCGCACATGCAGCACTTGCAGCATCCCAAAGTGGGCCATAAATTTCCTCTGTATCCCACAAATGTAAATTCGCTTTTGCTTGAATTAACTGTTCTAAAATTTCTAAATGTACCGCTAGGCTATCTTGCTTTTCTTGTGCTGATAAAGGTGTACCCGCTTCATACGCTTCGCAAATTGCTTCCCACCATTTAAATAAGCCATCTGACCAAACTGAAATCACAGGTCCTTTTTCAGAGTCAATAAAATTTGGATTTAATCCATCTGCTAATAAACGTTGAACTTGCTGAAGATCTAATTCTTCAAGTGCTTGCACGAAAGCTTGTTGTTGCGCGGTTAACATGGAGAGGACGCTCTTCAATTCAGTTTTATTCTATTATGCCGAATAAACGGAACATTTGTTATCCGTAATGTTGGATAAAAGTGAGTGCCAAACATGAAAAAAGCCCCAAATCTGGGGCTTTTTAAAATTCCGTGAGGTTTATTCTTCCTCATCCTCTAGGCCATCATCCTGATCTGCATAAACAGGTTGCCCAGCACGTGGTTTATCATTCCTTTCAAAGGTATGTTCTAGGCTACGTTTGAGGCGATCAATCGCACCATGAATCGCCGTATCGACATTATGACCTTTATGATTTACAACCACGGGTTTTAAACCTGCAGGACGAGCTTCAATCATACATTGAATGTCGTCATCTCCGCCTTTATGGCTATTGGCATCACTCAGATGCACTGAAAAATGGGTAATACGTTCACTGTGACGTTGGAATTCTTGATTGAGCTCTGCACGTACATAACTAATTAAACGGTCACTATTTTGAATGTTTTTATCTGTACGGATTTCTATGTTCATAAAATAACATCCTCTCTTTATTTGACTCTTTTCTGTGCAAAACTTTTTTATCTTGGCACACTTGTAGCTTACTGTTTTAACAGCATACGACCATCTTCAATTTCTATTGGAAAGCAACCTCCCCTGATTGAATGATGAACACTTTTGAGTCTGCAGATCTGTGTCCTTCTACTTTGAATATCGGGCCTAACTCAAAATTATGCAAGTGATATTTTAAAAAAAATATGAAAAGGATACTTATTGTGACAAGCACTTACTTACGTGGCCAAGAACTCATTGATTCTATTCAAACTTCTGCCTATTCACGTGACCTAATTGGCTATGCAGGAACCCCACCACACGCTCACTGGCCCAATCAAGCACGCATTGCACTACAGTTTGTTTTGAACTATGAAGAAGGGGCTGAAAACCATGTTGAGCATGGTGATGCTGGTTCTGAGCAGTTCCTATCTGAGTTGGTTGGTGCAGCGAGTTTTCCTGCTCAGCATCGCTCCATGGATTCCATGTATGAATATGGCTCACGAGCAGGTTTTTGGCGCATCCATGCGGAGTTTCAAAAACGTGGACTCCCGATGACCATCTTTGGGGTAGGTATGGCACTGGCACGTAATCCACCTATTGTCGAAGCAATCAAACAAGCCCAATACGATGTGGTCTCTCATGGACAACGTTGGTTGCACTATCAAAATGTCGATATTGAAACCGAGTATCAACATATGGATCAGGCCTTGAGCGTACTTGAAACATTATTGGGTCAAACTCCCATCGGCTGGTATACGGGCCGAGACAGCCCCAATACACGTCAATTGCTCGCAGCGTTTCCACAGATTCAATATGACTCGGACTACTATGGCGACGATTTACCGTTTTGGACCACATTAACGCAAACCGATGGCACCACACGTCCTCATCTGATTATTCCCTATACACTTGAATGCAATGATATGAAGTTCAGTTCCGCAGGTGGCTTTAGTACAGGAGAGCATTTTTTCCAATATTTAAAGGACAGTTTTGATGTGTTGTATAACGAAGGTGAAAGCAGTCCGAAAATGATGTCGATTGGCATGCACTGCCGTCTTCTCGGTCGTCCGGGTCGCTTTAAAGCCTTACAACGCTTTCTCGATTACGTTCAGAGCCATGAAAAAGTTTGGATCTGTCGTCGCTCAGAGATTGCTGAACATTGGTATCAACATCATGCCCCCAATATGTGAAGCCTCATGTAAATAGGAGCCTCTTTTGGGCGCTTATTTAGCTATTTTGGGGTGTAAATTTGTCTGTATTTGGCACTGATATTGCAAAGTTTTAGCTATTCTTTTTAAACATCAGGTCAAAATAGTGCATCTGAACGAATTTAATCAATCCCCCCCTGCCGAACTCGAAAACCGATTAAAACACTGCGTGCCTATTCAAAGTTGGGGGCAAGCCATTATTGCAGCCCGCCCCTTTTTATCTATACAAAAGGTACTTGATTACGCGACTCAACTCAGCCAGACATGGACATGGGACGAGGTTCAATCTGCTCTAGATATGCATCCAAGGATTGGAGAGAAGCGAGCCAAAACTGAACTTAGCCCAACCGAACAAGCTTTTTCAGAACGTGAACAGGCCCAACTCCAAAGCAATAAAGAGACTCAACAGGCATTGATCACCGCCAACATCGCTTATGAAAAAAAATATGGCTACATCTTCTTAATCAAGGCTTCAGGTTTAAATGTGAATGATATTTTAACGGCACTGAACTATCGACTAAAAAACGACCCTGAAACGGAACAACGCATCGTCAAACAGCAGTTATCTGAAATTGCTATCCTTCGCCTTACACAGGAGCTTACCGCATGATCAGCACCCATATTTTAGATACTGCTTTAGGTCAACCTGCAGCTCAGGTCGATGTGAGATTATTCAATCATGTTGGCGAATTATTGGCTTGTGCACAAACCAATATAGATGGTCGTATTCAAGCAGCAGATTTTGGCTTAGAAGCACTCATTTCTGGAGAGTATGCACTTGAGTTCAATACAAAGGATTATTTCGAAAAACAAGGCCTTGAAACATTTTTCCCCAAAGCTGTGATTCATTTTTATATCCAAAATACCGAGCAACACTATCACATTCCTCTGCTGATCAGCCCTTTTGCTTATTCCACTTACCGTGGAAGCTAAGCACAACACAAACCAACAGAATATGGGGAAACACAACATGACAAAACTCAATAAAAGCCTCTCTCCAGAACATGAGTATTTGGGGGCGACTAAAAGTGTAGCTTACGGTTTGCAACATGTGCTCACTATGTATGGTGGAATTGTTGCACCCCCACTGATTATTGGTACTGCAGCAGGCTTAAACGCGGCACAGATTGGTTTACTCATTGCTGCGGCGTTGTTTGTCGGCGGTTTAGCCACTATTTTACAAACCATAGGGGTGAAATACATTGGGGCACAACTTCCTTTGGTGCAAGGCGTTTCTTTTGCAGGGGTCGCTACCATGGTGGCGATTGTCACTACAGGTGGAGGGCTGCCCGCAGTTTATGGTGCAGTCATCGTTGCATCATTGATTGGCTTTTTCTTAGCCCCTTATTTTTCCAAAATTATTCGCTTTTTTCCCCCTGTCGTCACAGGTTCCGTCATCACCATCATTGGTTTATCCCTCCTGCCTGTTGCTATCCGTTGGATGATGGGTGGCAATAAAACGGCACCGAACTGGGGAAGTGTTGAAAATATCAGTTTGGCTCTCCTAACTTTAGCAATCGTGATTGGACTGAATATGCTTCAAAGCCCGACCATGCGCCGGTTGTCAATTCTAGTATCAATTATTCTAGGTACATGCATCGCCTATATTCTAGGTTTTGGTGACTTTAGCCACATCACCAATGGTGCTTGGATTCAAGCCCCGAGTGTTTTTGCTTTTGGGCTTCCTGTTTTTGAATTCACCGCAATTCTTTCAATGCTGATTGTGACTTTAGTCATTATGACGGAAACCACTGCCGACATTATTGCAGTAGGTGAAATTGTTGGAACGAAGGTTGATGCTGAGCGCATTGCAGCAGGTTTACGTGCAGATATGCTATCGAGTGCGGCAGCACCCATTTTGGGTTCCTTTATGCAAAGTGCTTTTGCGCAAAACGTCGGTCTGGTTGCCATTACAGGAATTAAAAGCCGCTTTGTAGTGGCTGCAGGTGGTGGCATTTTAGTGACCTTGGGGTTATTGCCTATCATGGGGCGCTTGATTGCGGCTATTCCATTCCCAGTTTTAGGTGGGGCAGGTTTAGTTTTATTTGGAACAGTAGCTGCTAGTGGCATCCGAACATTGGCTAAAGTTGACTATAATGAGCAAAAAAATCTAATTATAGTTGCAACTTCAATTGCAGCAGGCATGATTCCAATCATAGATTATTCTTTCTTTATAAACTTCCCCAAATGGGTGCAAACCCTGTTCCATTCTGGGATCAGTTCGACCTGTATCATGGCGATATTATTAAATTTATTATTCAATCATCTTCCTTCTTCAAAAAGAAAGTCTGTCACTAAAAATAAAATACTTCAGGAAGCCCACCACTAAACCATTTGGTAAAAAAAGTGTAATAAATAACCTTTTTTTATGATCCATCTCCATCACGTTCGTCAAATTTGGCTTTATTTTTGCTTAATAATCGGTATCCTTGTATCCGATTTTTTGGGGAATATTCATGAAACTGACTCAAATTGCTGCTTTCGTAGCATTATCTTCTGCTGCGGCAATTTCTCAAGCTGCGCCGATCTGGCAAGACTTTAGCCTCACTGCTTTATACGGTGAAAACTATGCGCATCCTGTAAATATGGATGACAATAACCAGCAAACAACGGCTACTGTCGAATATACAGCTAAATTGAAATATGGTGACTTTTTCGGCTTCGCTGACCGTGCTCACAATGATTTCGAAAACAGCACATATTTCGAGCTTTCGCCTCGCCTAAGCTTAAGTGCTGTTACAGGAACTAAACTAGAAGCTGGTCCAATTAAAGATATTTTAATTGCGGGAACATGGGAAGCAAACAGCTCGAATTACTCAGGTGCAGACTTCAACAACTACCTCTATGGTATTGGTTTTGATCTTGCTATTCCTTATTTCCAATATGCACAGTTGAACTTCTATAAAGCGGATAATGAGAAAGGAACAACTGATGACTACCAAATGACTGCTGTCTATGGTATTCCAGTGAAATTAGGTTCTGAAGATTTCCTTGTTGATGGCTTCCTTGACTGGTCAACAGGTGAAAATGCAGGTCATGCAAGTGAATTAAACTGGACAACACAATGGAAATGGAATGTTGGTAAACACATTTCTCCAGATACACGTCTTTATGTGGGTGTTGAACACTCTGTATGGAACAACAAATACGGCATCAAAGGTTTAGACCAAAATGACGTTAGTGCATTAATCAAATACCACTTCTAATTCACTTTTGTGAATATCCAAAAGCAAGACTTCTGTCTTGCTTTTTTTTATGTAAAAGCAGCATGATAAAGCTCCAATACAACGACTCAGCCTTCCATGTCTTTTATCATCCGCTCTGCTACTGAACACGATTTGCCTGCCATTCAAAATATTTACAATGCTGAAGTTCTACATGGTATGGCAACGTGGAATGAACATGCATATGATTTAGCGCATTTTCAAAAACAGTTACAACACTTTAAAAATCAGCAATTTCCATTTTGTGTAATGGAAGACCAAGAGAAAAAGGTGATTGCAGGATTTGCAGACTATGCCACTTTCCGTAATTTTTCAGGCTATCGTTTTACCGTTGAGCATTCTATTTATATTTCACCCAACTATGCACGTCAGGGTTTAGGTAAACAACTTTTAGCCTATTTGATTGAACAAGCAAAAATACAGCAAATGCATGTCATGGTTGCAGGAATTGACCATGCCAATCTTGCATCAATTGCATTACACGAAAAATTCGGCTTCGTACAAACAGGCTATATGCCACAAGTGGGACAAAAATTTGGCCAATGGCGTGATCTAGTACTGATGCAATTGATGTTAAATCAGTGAGATTGGCGTTAAATTGTCACTGGTTACACTGATCACAGCGTAATTATGCTTTGCTGCTTGTTCATAAAAATTTTTGAGTTGAGCAAACAGCAAGCTCAACTCCGCAAATTGCAGTTCTATCGACTCAGTCCGAATCCCATGCTCCTGCTCTAGGCGCTTTAAACAAGTAGTTTGCATATGCTTTTTAAAGTCATCAATATCGAGTTTCCCTAATGCTTCTTCGACTTCAACTACACGAACTGCCGTGTTATAGCGCACCTCTGTGAGTTGTTTCTGACGTTCCGATAAATGATGTTCAGCTTGTACACTCAAAGCCAGTAAGGAAGTTCCAGACTTAAAACTCCCCTGCAACAACGTTTGTAAGATCTTCCAGTTTGAGCCTAAAAGCAGACGTGATTCAAGCTGTTGCGAATCCAATACATCTTGCACAGCAGTCGACTCTAAAATCAGCATTTCTAAAGCATTGGGTTGAATACTTAATAATAATGTGTCCATATGGCTGCTCTTATTGTTGTTACTTTCCATTAGCTTAACGCGTCTGAAATCCAACTGCTCAATCAATTTGTATGAGTAATTTTCACAAAAACGCAAAGGACAGTGGTCCTTTACTCCGAGCTTAAATACGCCACAAAAAATATCCCCTAATCCAGCGGATTACCCACAATATTACTAATAATTCCCTTCATGATATGAGGGCCTTGCTCAGTACGTAAGTCCTCATACCATGCCTGGGTTACACTTTCATCTTTCATATGGGTCACATCACAACGTTTACGTGCGCGTAGCACCATTTCTCCTGTACGTTCATTGCGTTTATTTTGATAACGACGTAACGAGTCTTGTAAGCCCAAAGTATTAATTTGTAGTGCGCGTGCCAAATAAATGGCATCCTCCATCGCCTGACAACCGCCTTGCCCAATATCAGGCGTTGTACTATGTGCTGCATCTCCGACGATCACCACACGACCTTTATAGAAGTCAGTAAATGGCTCAATATCATGAATTTCGACACGATTAGTCTGCTGTTCATTCATTGCATCAATGAGGCTTTGCACAGGCGCACACCAATTTTGAAAATACTCTTTCAACTTTTTTTTATATTGATTTCGATCATTTTCCAAACCAACTGGAAGAGGCACATCAAAAAAGAAATAGAAGCGATTGTCAGAAACTGGCATAAGTGAAGCACGCTTCCCCTCGCCAACAAATGTCGTCCATTGATCTGCTGGTGCTAAATCACTAGATATTTCAACTAAACCATTCCAGTTGACGTAACCAGCGTAACGGCGTTCAACTTGATCACCAAGAACATACGCTCGAGTCAAAGAGTGAGTTCCATCTGCTCCAACCAATAATTCTGTTTGGATTTCTGTTCCATCTGCAAAGCGAACTGTGACCATATCATTGTGCTCTGCTAAAGACAGCATTTTTTTACCGAGCTTGATATCCTGACGCCCAAATTCATCCATCAACATGTTTTGTAGTTCGGCACGCGAAACAGGATACGGTCGCTGTCCAACCTCTTCAATCAAAGGATACAAGCTGAACTGGGTCATGACATCCCCCGTTAAACCATCAACATAAGCCAAATGGTCCATCTGCCCACCTAGGCGTGCGACTTGGTGGGTTAAGCCCAAATAATTCAGGCACTTCACACCATTTGACCACAATGAAATGGCTGCACCTACAGGTAAAATATGCTCTGTTTGCTCATAAATGGTGACTCGATGCCCAAATTTCTTCAATGCGATTCCTGTCGTTAAACCACCCATCCCTGCACCAATAATTGCAATTTCCATCTGTTCCTCTTTTTCAAATTTGTATCATTCAGATTGAAAAAGCGAAAAGCATGCCATCTTTGAGCCCTTCATTTATGTCCATCAAAAGTTGGCATACGCTGTGCTACATAAAGGAAAGAAAGTAATTTCATTTTCGTAAAATTGGCAGATAAATTTCTTTATTTTTAAAACGAAAAATCACCTATTGATGACCCTAAACACGGACCTATTTCATGGCAACCTTATTTGCACCTAGCTTTGAGCTTCCTACGAATATACAACAATTGACCAATCTGGCAGATCTGCGTATTGGGGCTGAAGTGATTGAATGCTCGGATGATTTTTTTGCTGAAGCCAAACGCATGTTGCAATTTGACGCTCCAGTTTTTGTGGAGGATAAATTTGACGATCACGGAAAATGGATGGATGGTTGGGAAACACGGCGTAAGCGCCATGCAGGTTACGACTGGGCCATAGTCAAACTTGGAGTCGCAGGAAAAATTAAAGCTTTTGATATCGACACGACATTCTTTACTGGCAATTATCCTGCTTCCGCGGCTATTGAAGCCTGTTATGCACCAAAGGGTAACTTTGAAGATGTGGAATGGCACCAAATTTTACCAAACAGTATATTGGGACCTAGCCAGCACCATATTTTTGAGGTTAAAACTGAAATGGTGTATACCCATATTCGTTTAAATATTTATCCTGATGGTGGCATCGCGCGTCTTCGTGTTTATGGTGATGTGCAAACCCAAATTACCGACCACAATCAAATATTAGATCTGTTGGCATTGGAAAATGGAGGACGCGTCATTGCATATAGTGATGCCCATTTTGGACATCCCCGTAATTTAATTAATCCCGGTAGAGGGATCAATATGGGCGATGGCTGGGAAACTAAACGTCGTCGGGCACCTGGTTTTGACTGGTGCATTTTAGCCTTGGGGCAAGCAGGCTCTATTGAAAAAATTGAAATTGACACTGCACATTTTAAAGGCAATTACCCAGCTGAAGTTTCAGTTCAAGCCATTTATATTGAAGATGCTACCGACCCACAACTGATTCCACAAAGTATGTTTTGGCCCTTTTTATTAGAGGCGAAAACCATGCAAATGGATCATATCCATTGTTATGCCAATGAAATTTTAACACAGAACAAAGTGTCCCATATTCGGGTCAATATGATTCCCGACGGTGGCATTAGTCGCATTCGTCTATGGGGTAAAATTGTCTAATTTATATTCAAATTGACATGATTAGCTCAATTATTTTTTTAGATTTATGCTGTTATATTTTCATATATGCATCAGTTTTGAAAATACAGTTTTCATTTGGAAGAAACCCATGCCCCATCATATTTTGATTCAACCGATTAGCAATGAAAATTTTGCCGAGTTTGGTGATGTGATTAGCTGCCGAGGGCATGATTTTTTCCATATTAATGATGCACACACTGAGCGCTATCATGCCTTGGCTGAAACTGAAATTATGGGCCATGCAAAAGTTGGTATTAGTATCTTTCGAAATATCCAGACCACTACACTTCCTGTTGAAATTTCAATGTTGGAACGTCACCCCAAAGGCTCTCAAGCGTTCATCCCGATGCACGGTCAAAAATTTCTAGTGTTGGTTGCGCCAAGTTTGGATACGGATCGACCTGATATTTGTAAATTACAGGCTTTTATTACAGATGGTTCGCAGGGTGTGAATTATCATATAGGGACATGGCACCATCCACTTTTAACACTGGAATCTCCTAGTGATTTTGCCGTTATTGATCGAATTGGGACTGGACATAATTGTGATGTTTTTCAGTTTGATGAAAAAATTCAAATTATGCTTCTCGATCGTCCCTAACCCAGTATTTATGCGTTAGTATCTCATTTAATTATTCAGAATAATCAGAGGGATAAATGGCAAAATTTTTAAACACGAGTGGCACTAATTTTTTTCTTGAAGAACTCATCAAAAATGCCAAAGAACGCCTCATTTTAATTAGTCCTTATCTACGTTTAAATGACCGAATCAAAGAACTTTTAGAAGATAAAGATCGCCTAAAAATTGATATCCGTATTGTTTATGGAAAGAGTGATTTACATCCAGACGAAATCAAATGGATGCAAAAATTAGATTTTGTCCGAGTTAGCTTTTGCAAAAATTTGCATGCAAAATGCTATATCAATGAAAGTGAATGTATTATTTCCAGTCTAAACCTTTATGAGTTCAGCCAAGTCAATAACAATGAAATGGGAATCTTAGTCCGTAAATATGAAGACACTGAAGTTTTCAAAGATGCTTATGAAGAAGCTCAACGAATTATCCGAATTAGCGATGAAGTACGTATTACCCTAGATGAAGTAAAAACAGAAATACCTCCAGTTTCAGAAGTGGCAGATCGTGAAGAAGACATCATTTTTACAAAACTAACGACTGCGAAACTCGCTGCAAAAGTTGGAATTAAAACTCCAGACTTATTGGAAAAATTAGTCAATAAAGGCTATTTAAACCTTACAGAAAATGGTAAGCATTTTCTGACAGACTCAGGAAAAGCTATTGGTGGCGAATTTAGAACGGGTCAATATGGTATTTATTTTCTATGGAACGAAAATACAGAGATTTAAAAACATTAAATTTTCCAATTTCTAAAAGAATTAGAAACAATAAATCCATCTAAACCTCCCCTTTAGCAGGGAGGCTTTTCGTCACTTGTTCAACAGAGGGGAAAATAACGAGACTTAAATCGCCACCAATTCTCGAATACCTTTTGCAGGCATTTCACTGCCTGCCCCTTGTGCAATCACTTGCCCACGGGCCATAACGGTATATGTATCAGCCAATTCTTCGGCAAAGTCATAAAACTGCTCAACCAAAACCACCGCCATCTCACCACCATCCGCCAGTTTACGAATCACTCGGCCAATGTCTTTGATAATAGAAGGTTGAATGCCTTCTGTGGGTTCATCCAATATTAACACCCGCGGTTCTGACGCTAAAGCACGCGCAATCGCCAATTGCTGCTGCTGTCCACCCGATAAATCTCCACCACGACGATGTTTCATTTCATCTAATACGGGGAATATTTCATACAAATGTTCAGGTACTTTTCGGGTTTTAGCCCCCTTAAACTTGGCCATGCCAATCAGGATATTTTCTTCAACAGTTAGGGTCGAAAAAATATCACGGCCTTGTGGCACGTAAGCCAAACCTGCACGAACACGTTGTTCAGGATTCATCTTCGAGATGTCCTTACCATCAAGTAAAATTTGGCCCGACTTGATCGGTAAAATCCCCATCAGACATTTCAGTAAGGTGGTTTTTCCAACACCATTCCGCCCCAACACCACCGAGCACTCTCCCACAGGGGCCTGAAATGAAACATCTCTTAAAATATGACTGCCACCGTAAAACTGATTGACGTCTTTGACTTCTAACATGGTCGGCTCCTTAACGTCCTAAGTATTTCTCAATCACATTTTCATTGGCCTGTACCTCTGCCAATGTGCCTTCAGCTAAAATCGACCCTTGAGCCAGTACCGTCACTTT
>NZ_DKIK01000170.1:0-8711 GCF_002454215.1 Acinetobacter sp. UBA6720 | reverse complement strand
CCTGACCATATTTATTACAGTTTTTGTCCTGAACTAAAAACTGATGGTAAAACAGCTGCTGGAACACCAGTACATGTTCAATTTTTGGGAAATAATCCTGAAATGCTCGCAGCCAATGCTGCTAAAGTCGTTGAACTCGGTGCTCCTGCAATTGATCTAAATTTTGGATGTCCAGCTAAAACAGTCAATCGCCATCGCGGCGGTTCAGTTTTATTAGATGAACCTGAAACGGTACATCTCTTAGTCAAAGCTGTTCGTGATGCTGTACCTAAACATATTCCAGTTTCAGCAAAAATGCGACTCGGTTATTTAGATGAAAATCATACACTCGATAATGCACATGCTATTGAAGATGCCGGTGCTAGTTGGCTCACAGTTCATGCTCGAACAAAAGCCGATGGCTATACACCTCCTGCCTATTGGGAAAAAATCCAGCCGATTACTGAAGCATTGAAAATCAATGTCATTGCCAACGGTGAAATCTGGAATAATGCTGATGCCAAAGCATGTTTAGAACAATCAAATTGTCAGGATTTGATGATAGGACGTGGCGCTGTTACAACTCCAGATTTGACACTCTGTATCCGTGAAAATAGCGACCAAGCAATTTTAACATGGCAAGAATTAGTCGTATTACAACAACGTTTTTTAAGCGGACAATTCAAAACTGAAATTGGAATGATTGGTCGTTACAAGCAATGGTTAGGTATGATGACTAAAGCCTATCCAGAGGCCCAAGAGCTTTGGGATCAGGTAAAAAAACTAAAACAATTGGATGAAATTTTAAAAAATTTAACTCGCTAATTATGCAGATCAAGTTGCTGCTGGGCTTTCTTTTCCCACCATTCTAGCATATCTTCATTTTTAACCTGACGGTAAATATCCTCAACTGAAACAGTTAAATCAATTGAATGAAAGGTAATATCATCGCCTAAATAATAAACCGACTGTTGCCAAAGATTATCTTGATCTCGTGACCAAAATTCAATTTCGACAAAGTCCTGCTCAATCATGACATATTCTTTTAAGGTGGGAATTTGGAAATAGGCTAAACGTTTGTCTGTTTTATCGCGCTGACGAGTGGATTTTGATAAAACTTCAACGATAATACTTGGTTTTTCAACAAAGTAGTCCGTCTCTTCATTGCTACAATCCACCATGACATCTGGATAAAAGTATTTTTTATCAATTTTAACTTTCATATCTGAAGCATAAGGTTGACATGGCTTGTCTAATAAATGATTCGCAAATATTCGAAAGACTTCACCCGTGATTTGATTATGATATTTATGTGCTCCTACCATCGCATAGACTTCACCATCAATATATTCATGGCGAATTTCAGATAACAATTCGCCGTTTAAATATTCTTGCTCACTGATCAAGTCATATTTTTTCGCAAATGACATGTTCATTTCCTGTGAATCCGTACCATGAAATAACATATAGCATTTTTCAGCCATAAAAAAAAGCGACCGAAGTCGCTTTGGAAAATGGTGAATGAAAACTTACATACCACTGACACGCATTTTTAAATTCGTTGCAGAAACACCTGCAGCACCAATATTTCCAATAGAACCATTTTGCACACCATTAAAAATACTCGAATTCAAACTACCTGCTGGAATAGTGTCTCCTAACCAAACATTATTTAAGTTCAAATTTAGTTTATCTGAAGTGCCTGTATTACCAAATACCACAGCGCCAGGAATACTACCTGCGCCAGCTTCAATACCTGCATAGAAGCCATTCAAAGAGAAACCGTTAGCATCTTTGCCAGACATTTGTAAATCAAATTTAGCTCCTGTCGTTCCCGAAACTAAATTAAATGAACACCCACTTGGCTGAGAAGTAGTCGAAGCACAAACCGAATCAACTGCGCCACCAAACATGACTAAATGACCTTGTGGTGAAGATCCTAATTGAATATTCATACGCGGTTTATTATTGGCCACAAACTTAACATCAATATTATTACTCACACGCAATAATTCTTTAATATTTGAAGATTTAAGGGTTGTACCTGTACTAAAAATAGAGTGCTGTGTGTAGGTTGATCCCACCAAAGTAGAGATAGCATGTTTGGTAGAATCGCCAGGATCATATTGGTCTGGTGTCAAATAAACCGAGAATGGACGAATACGCATACCGTTTACCCCATTGCCAAAAGACAATGCGATATTGGTAAATGCACCGCCATTGGCAGCTTCCCCTGCGTCGGAGTCAATGCTCATGTTTAACAGCTGAGCTGGATTGTGCACAATGCTGCCATCGGCATTGAAAGTTTGCACAAAGTCGACACCAATGGTTGGCGATGCAGCACCTTGGGTAGCCGCCATGACTAAGGCCGCTTTAGATGTTAAGGCTACGGTAGAACCCAAAGCGGTTGTTGTAAAACCATCTGTGTCAATAATTGCGGCCTGGTTAAAATCAACCTTAGAAATATCGACGCTCAAGCTAATACCATCTTGACCCGTCGTGGCAGAAAGACTTTTATCATCTAGAGGTTGCATTGCCATCGCCATAGGGGAGAGCAATAAAAGCGATAAACATCCTAGTTTTTTGTTTTTTAGCATTGCCCTAATCCGTAGACAAATGTTTAAAATATGACCTGTAGTCTAGCATAGTTCAAGTCGATGGCAACTTTAAAAAGATAAATGGCTTTAAGTTTAGTTCAAACACCCTCACTCTTTATATTCCATGCATTTGAAAATCCCCACGCATGGAAAAGCAATTTAGTGTGGGGTAATATTAAAGTTACTGGTAATTTTACCACCTGTAAAGACCATTTCACCCAACCGTTGTGCATTGCCTGGAACCCCTCCTGTCGCTGGGTATAAATTAAAATCTTTAATTCGCAACACACCTGCGGCATCTTTATTTGGGTTAATAGTAAAGGCGGTATTAAAATCGACATTGTCCTTGTGGATTTTAATTTGGTTGCTAAAACCAAGCTTCCCTGTAATATTGTCTAAACCAATAATAGAACCGTCAACAGGCTCTACTATTTGCACCGCGCCGCTGGTTAAATTTAAATTACCATCGAAACTAATAAAGTTGCTTTCAGCGGTTGTGCCACCTGGCACCATGGTCATGTCAACACTGCCTGCCATGCGTAAACGCAAGCCAAATAAGACATCTTTAGTTGTTAAAAAACCATCAATTGGGGCATATTTCGCTGTTCCACCTAGTGAGGTTTTATATTGTGAGCCTGGCAAATAACCCACCGCAACCTGACCTGCCGCAGCAAACATAAAGTCTGGAATGTTTAGGTTTAACGACCCATTTTCCATACCTATGCTACCGTAGCCTTTTAACAGCATGTCGATATTACGCACGCCAATATAATAGTTAATTGGGTCACCTGTAGAGCTTGCCTGTCTCACATTGTTTGCATCTAAGGCCGTACCGTACTTCTTACCATCAATCAATAAAATTGAAGTTGTTTTACTACCATCTGCACTGACGCCTTGAGTCGTCATACCAAGTGCAAAACCAAGGCGTTGTGCATTTTCAACCGCTGCTGAACCGTAAGGCTTACCTGTGAAGGTTGTGCCATAAATTGCGAGATTACTGTTGAGGTTATAAAACGGCAGTCCCAAGCCCCATGTTCCTGTTGTTGCCTGAGTGCTTGATGGGTCATTGCTTAGGTCGCCATCATTATAAATCTTTTGATCGGCAATAAACTCAGTATGGCGTGATAAAGCCTGAAACTCTGTTCCTCGTGTCGCAACAACCACAGCATTCGGGTTAGCCCCTGTAGCACTATGCACAAGCTGCTTATAATCATCCGATGTTGTCAGCTTTCCAGCTAGAAATGGTGCTGCATTTAACGCCGAGTTTTCTGGCAAAGCCAAGCGTTTGGTGTTGGCAAGGTTGACATACACATTGCCCGAATCGAAATAAGCAGCATCTGGGTTGAAAGCCCCACCATTATTCTGTTTACGAATCAGCAAGGGACTAAAATTGCTAAATTGTAATGCATAGGCATTGTCACCGCCATGACCAAGCTCTAACGTAGTTGGGTTACTGACGTCATTGGTAAAGTCGGCTTTTACTCGCATGGCAATGCCCGAACTGCCCATAATATTTACCGAACCTGAATCTGGCGTAAAGGTACTATTTCCTGCCGAATATGCTTTACCTAAAATGGCACCATTGGTATCTGTAGCACCGTTAGTCCCTCGAATGGTTAAACTGGCATTTTTTAAGCGACCTGATGCCCCAACACGAATCATACCCGAAGTGTTATCTACGTTATAAGTCGTTTTACCATTGATATTGCCTGAGTTTTTCTTTGCAACAAAGTCAATATTTAGACCTGGTTTTGAGTTCCATGCTTTCAATCCATCGGTCGCACATGATGCGGCATCTGTACAAACGCGATTTAAATCAAAATAACCTGATGTACCCGTACCTGAACCTGGCTCTGTACTTAAAACAAGGCCTTTGATTGGGTCAACATACATATAACCCTGACCTTTCACATTGAAGTTAAAGCCTTTCAAAATAAGTTGGTTAATGGTTGAAGAAAGCGGCTGAGTGCTGTTTTCTAAATTACTCAAATAAATATTGACATCGACCCATGAAATTTCAGCACTAGATAAGCTGGTCGGGCTAAACAAACCATCTTGAGTAATAAAATGCAGAGTTGCGTCTTTAGTCGATTGCACAGTTAAGCCAAATGGACTTTGACCACAATTTGCACCTGTATTATCACAAATTTTAAAGGCATCTGCGGCAATGGTGCCATAGCGTGAGACAATGCTTAAGTCCACACCTGCTTTTCCTGTGCCTGTGTCTGAACCTGCATTGATTTTATACGTTGTGCCAATATGATCTGTTGGACTATTTTTGGTAATCGAGATGCCATCGGCATAAGCACGTAAAGCTGTATCCGACCCAGTCGACATACCCACTTTATCTTCCCAATACAGGCGGTCGATGTTTAGACTGTCGTATTGAGTATCCAACATAATACCGTCTTGCGCATTGACCGCACGTAAGTCTTGCTCGTTCAGTGCCTGCATGGCATAAACGGAGCTTTGTGCTGCACATAAACTCATCGCCAAAGCAGTCAGGCGAAATACAGGCAGTTGGCGGTTTTTGTTATTTTTCATTTCTATCCTCCATGAATCGAATTGAATTAGCAACGTTTCATTGATCCATCACAACTAAACACTTTTAAGTTACCTTGTAATGCCAAATTGCCATTCATCATCATTCCCATAAAACCTGTTTCACGACCTTGGTCATAAACCGAAGTTGTGACCTTAATATTTGTACCTGCTGTAGCACCGTACTTATCGGCATTTAAATAACCTGGAACATTTCCTGCCCCTTCATTTGCAACCGTATCGGTTTCAATCGACAGAGCATTAAACCCAAAGTTGCGAATTTTAATTGGGTTAGCCGCTTTAAATGATACTTGCAAGGCCGCTTTAATTTGGTCGGGTATACCCGTCATATTTGCATCGGAACTATACAATAAGTCTGTACCATCGATATCGACTTTTTGCAGTTGAATACTCCCCTGTATGCCTTTAAATACAATCCATTGTTTACGACCTGTTGCTGTAATAACATTGCCGTTTTTGTCATGAATCGTTTCCATGTTGGTTATAGGGTCTCTAGTCACATAAGAACCATCGTCATAACGGTTATTTGAAGAAACGGCAAAACGACAAAAGCGCAAGTCTGCACAGGTGTCGGTATCAAATGTATAAACACCAGAACCAGCTGTGGTTTCTTTTTGGTTCAGCCGCAAAGTCCAATCAATAGTCGCCGCACTCGCCTGCCCTTCAACCTGTTGTAACTGCTGATTATTTAAACTTTGCAATTCTGCATGGGCAGCACCAAACACCAACAACAAAGCAGAAAACAATATATTTTTTTTCATGGTTTTCTCCTTATAGTCCTTTGGTGGTGATTTTCATGTGTTGGATGAGCATACCGTCAATGACGGCAGAACCGAGGTTGACTGTAGAAAAAGTAGGTTGCGCAACAGTCGGTAATGCGGGTGTAGCCGCCTGATTAGCCATCACATTCGCACGTGTGGTACTTCCCTGACTCTGGAGCCAACTATCGAGACCCGCATTATCCGCAGTACTCCAAGACAAGCCTTTCATATCCGCTACAGTCCAGTTACGGTTGGCTGTGGTGCCGTAGTAGGTACAGTCATTATTTCCACATAAACTTCCACCACCACCAGCCTCGTTATGCACCCAATTGTTACCCAGACCATTTGCGGTAGGATAGTCATAATTCGCAGATAGAGAACAACAATTATAGACCGCATCCCGAACACCGGTAAGCGCGCTCACAACGTTCCCGTTGTATGACCACTGATTCGCTGTACCAGTTTTGTCGCCACTTGAAAAGTCTCTATATTTCCATGTCGTATCAGCGTTATTCGTCCGCTGTATCCAGCGAGCCTGCGTTACGTTTGCCGTGGTGGTGTTCGAGCCAGTATTTGTTAAAGTCTGTCCCTGTACAGCCATTAAGCTCCCAAATGACACACCCACCGAATCTGCCCCTTTATAGGCTTCAAGACTTAATGGTTTAGTGGCAGTCGCTGCTGTGTAATCCACAGAACCAATGCTGATACTGCTATGTGTGGCATTTACACTGTTGCCATTGCCTGCCCCTCCGCACCAGTACACGCTACAAGTTCCGCCTTTATATGATGCATCGGTACCTGTATAGTCGGTATAAATTTGCTTATAGACATTCGGCGAGTTAGGAATGCGCGTAAGCTCTATAGCTAAATTTTTACCGTCGTCTGCCACACCGAACACCAGCGGTTGCCACTGTGAGCCTATTACAAGGTTGATATTCGGTTTATATAAAAACAAACCTTCAGTGTCCGCAAAGGTCGGCATGGCCCCACCATTGATGGCTGGAGTAGATAATAAACCTTGTGTTGTGCCCTTTTCCTGTGTGCTCAGGCGTATTACATTATTATCCAACCCACTCGCACTTGACCATGTCGATGACTTAGTCACCGTACGTGTTTTACTATCTGTACGGCTACCTGTTTGCACCATATATTGACAGCCAGCCTGACCAAAGTTCGTACTTACCGTCACACTACTACTATTATTACAATTCCCACTAGTTTGTGAGTTACTCAATGTGGAATTCCAACCACCATGCAATAGTGTCCAAGCAGCTACTGTTCCCGTATTGCTTACCGTGTTATCAGTTTCCGATTCACTATTCACAGGTCCTCTTACCGCTGCTGCATTACCACTATTAATGCGAGCGGTCAGTGCTAAGCCTAGCGTATTATTATAACTTGAGTAATTCGGACCCAAACCAGTTGCAGTTTCTGCCCCGCCCAAGGTTTGGAAAATTTTAAGATTGGTTCCATTTAAACTCACGCCATTGATAATCGCCTGTAAACGTAGGCGATTCGCACGATTTGCACCGTTTAAATCGAACTGATCACCTGTGGCAGTAAGGTTTTCCACTTTACTCGGGTCACGTACAAAAGCATCTGCCCATGTTCCAAGTTTAAGGTCATAACTGTTCGGGTCAGTGGGCAACAAGGCACCAGAAGCATTGACCAAATTAGTCTGTAATGGGGCTTCAACGGTTAAAATACTTAAAGGGCTATTAACACCTGCAAAGTTCGGCGTGGTCACGGTATTGACACTAATTAACCACGGATTATCTGCTGTGCCTATATTGACAGTATTGCCACTAAACTGTTTTGTGGAATCGCCGTCATTTCCTGAAATTGACAGACCATATAACCATACATCCGCTTTACCGATTTTTGTCGTTGGGTGCGCAACATTATAATCATCAATGGTTTGACTGAGTGGCCCCACAGGAATAATTCGCGTATATCCTGTACCTGCGGAGTCATCGGCACCTTTGTACTGCATACTAAAATCACTAAGTGTAAATGCGATACCTTCGCCTGTGACATCTTTTAAGCTCTGATCATCCAGTGCTTCAAGCGCAAAAGCTGAACTTGACAAAACTGGAGTAGATGTTGCTATAAGTATACCGATTGACAATGCCAGCCTGTGCTTGATTATTTTTTTTACTTTATCATTTTGCACCATGGTTGTTCCCTCCTTAATTTAGCAAATCCTTGCCTGCAACCCACTACTTTTAAAACCAAAAACTCTTAAAATACAATGTTTTAGCAGAACTTTAAACCGCCATAGCAGTTAGGAGCAAAAGACTGTGCACCTAGTTGTAAATTACTCAATGGAAAATCTACATTAGTACCTGCAATATTCACAATACCTACTGGCAAATCCCCCCCAAAGCAATTCGGCTGACCGAAAGCCCTACATTCGATTGGGTCTTTATATAACGCACAGTTAATACCCGGCGTAGTTGTACTCGCACACCCCTCTGGGCCTAAGGCTTGGCTAAGCACAGCATCAGTAATAGGAACAGCTGAAGCAGGTGAAATACTCCCAATATCAATTTGATCCTCAAATGCCATCCACCATCCTCTCATGGCATCGCCAGCAGCACCAGGCCAACGTAATGTTTGACCCTGCACAGACATTGAAAAAGAATTTCCACTGATTGGTAACTTATGAATAAAGCCAAGACTTTGCACAATAGGAACTGTAGCCGTTAAACCTGTAATTGTTCCTGTAACATTTTTTTCTAAAGGAACACTAGCGTCTGTTGACATTTACTGTTCATAATTAAACCTATAAAGGTAGCCATAAAAATATACA